>CAXBOF010000050.1:0-8891 GCA_963977205.1 uncultured Phycisphaera sp.
GTTTCATTTCCGCGGTGAGTTCGAGGTGCTTTGGGGCTTCGATGGCGGTGACGCGCCAGAAGTCGAGCGCATCGCCGAGCATGAGTTTGCCCGGGCTTCGTCTGCCGCGGCGAAGGCCAGGGCCCCCGGTAAGGCGGTCCATGATGCCTCGCAAGCGCCAGAGCCAGTCGACAGCGAAGTATCCTTGCTGGCCGCCGAGCGAGCAGACCGCGTCCCAGATGGATTGCTTTGAAGCGGTCGTCATCACCTGCCGGCGATCGACGAATTCTGTGCCGCCCGCCCAGGTCGGGTCGCCGGGCATGACGCCCGCATCGGACCAGGCGGTTTCGACCTCGCCCGACTGCATCCGAATAAGTGCTGCATCCATAGCCTGACGGATCGTGAGCCTTGATTCCCCTTCGGGGTGGGGCATCAGGGTCAGAGCGTCATCATTCCGGCAGACGACGCGGTTGCGGAGGCCCTCGGCCAGCGGGCGTGCGATGCTTGCGTGGAGCGGCGTAACGAGATGGATCCAGAGCGAGCTGAGCCTTGGTGTGAGGACCGGGACCGGGATGACCAGTCTTCGCCGGAGTTTCAGGGCGCTTGCCATTTCTTGCATGATCGTTTCGAGCGGATCTCTGGCCCGCCGATGTCGATGACCTTGCCGGCAGTATCGGGTGATTCGATCGCGGCGATCAGGTAGTGCATCACATCGCGCACCGCGATGGGCTGGGACTCGGTGCTCACCCAACGTGGTGTGATCATGACGGGAAGGCGTTCGACGAGATAACGAAGGATCTCGAATGAGGCCGAGCCCGATCCGATGATCATGGCTGCGCGGAGCACCGTGACAGATACGCCCGCTTCTGCGAGCGACCGTTCGACCTCTCTGCGGGATTGCAGGTGCTCGCTGAGCTTCTCTTCAGACCCGCCCAGTCCGCCAAGATAAATGATCCGTTCCACTCCGGCCGCGTGCGCTGATCCACCGAACGTGCGGGCAAGTTTCAGATCCTGTTCTCTGTACTTGGCGACGTCGGCATTCATCGAGTGGACGAGGTAGTACGCGGCCGTGCAACCGGTCATCGTCTCGGTGAGACGCTGCGGATCGCTGGCGTCGCCTTCGACGATCTCGACCATTTCGTGGTTCGCCCAAGGTCGTGCGAGGAGTTTGGCAGCACTTCGCGTCAGGCATCTGACCCGGTAGCCGCGCTGGACAAGGCGTGGGGCTAGTCGGCCGCCGATATAGCCGGTGGCTCCCGTGACGTAGATGGTGGGCGTGCGGTCATTCAAAGACTGCATGGTACAGCGGATGGAGATATGCGTGCGATTAGCTTCCCAGCCCGTCCGTGGCGCGGGCGGCGGCCGATCTGGGTGAGGCTCCGACGCGGGCGGCGCTGCCTCGGCCCAGGGGTTGGAAGAGCACGCCAAAGCTGGTTTCTTCGCTGATGTTGTTGTACGTGAAGCTGACGCCGAAGACGGCGTTCTGGAAGTCGCGGAGCAATTCACCCCGGACGCTCTGGATGCTGCCGACCTCGGTGTCGTAGGTGACATCGGTGCTGAGTGAGTACTTGTCGGACAGCATGTAGTCCGTGCCGGCCGAGAGGAGCGTCGATTCCTGAGCGTTCAGGTAGCGGTAGGCGAGTCGGCTGGAGAAGACGGGCGAGTGCTGCAGGACGAAGCCCGCGGTGGAGGAAGCCTGCTGTGAATCTTCGAAGTCGAAGATCGTGGCCGCGGCGAAAGTGACCGATTCGGTCGCCTGCATCGTGCCCGAGATCGTGCCGAAGTTTGAGAGGTGCGAGTTCTCGGGGCGTGACTCGAAGTACCGCCCGATCGTGTCGTCGGCGATGGCGTCGTCGCCCGCGAACACGAGTTCGGTGTCGAGCGTGATCCAATCGACGGAGTACCAGCGACCCGGGCCACCCCGCTTGGTCTGCCAGGTCTGATCGAGACCGAGCCGCATGACCGCGCCGTCGGCGAGTGATTCGACGCCCTCGTCATAGACCGGCAGCTCGTCCTGATCGACGTTGCTGCCCGCGTAGAACACAGTCGCGCTTGGGCGGATCAGATGACGCACGCGGTTGACATCGAGTGCCCGGCTGTAGAAATCGCTCGCGACCTGCTGGATGGTCGTCGCGACCGTCAGGCCAGCGGCACCCCAGAGGCGTTCGCTGTTGTCGCTGTCGCCGGCAAAGTCCTCGAAGTCCGTGTCGTACACGGTGCCGCGACCGACGAGCCAGGGGAGGATCTTGACCGGGCCAGCCGCCAGATCCATCGAGACCTCGTGGCGGGTGTCGGCGCGGAGGATGCTGCGATCCGGGTAGCCCGCGGCGATCAGCGCATCCTCGATATTCTGGTTCGCGTTGAGGCCGAGCGCCTCCTGGGCGCGAGCGTTGGTGCGCAGCCCGTACTCGGCGGGGGTCTTGTCGGTGAAGTTCAGCGACAGATTCCCGAACCGGCTTTCGCCCGAGTAGAGCATCAGGCCCGGAGCGCTCTGGGCAAAGATGTCCGTGGCGACGACGGTGTAGGTGGCTTCGGGGAGACGTTTGACCGTGTAGCCGTCGGACTGGAGGATGTATTCGTTGGGCGTGAAGTCGTCGAAGTTGGTCGAGGCTTCAAGCGTGAGCGACGAGTTCTCGGTGAGCTTGCGGGCGGTGACGCCCGTCTTGAAGTCGCGACCGGTCTCAGCGAAACTCGAGTAGAACGAATCGACGAAGTTCTCATCGGAAACGTGGCTGACCTCGGCGAAAACGGTCCAGTCTCTGCCGACCTTGGCGATGTGCTCGGCCCGGACGATGCCGCGGTATTCGCCGTCGCGATCGACCCTGGCGCCCGTGGTGAGCGCATCGGTGCCCGTGTCGTTGAGCACCCAGTAGGTCAAGAGCGAGCCTTTGAAGTTCTCGCCCGTCCAGTCGGAGGTCAGGCCCACACCCGGGCCGCGATCGAAGAGGGCATCGAGCAGGAGGTTGGCGCTGAGCTCGTCCGGCTCGTCGATCCCGAGCAGCGGGAAGAGGTCCCAGCGGGTGCGGATCTCTTCGCCTGTTTTGGAGTTGGTCACAAACCGGGCATCACGGAGCGGGATCTCTTCCGGGTTGCCCTCGTAAGCCGGGAGCCACCCGACGGGCAGGCCCAGCGTGTTCAGCGTGATGTTCCTGGCGTCGGCGACAAGGTAGGGATCCTGCGTGCCATCGGCCAGGACGCGTTCCTCCTGGCGGATCGTGACGCTGCGGGCACCGATGGTCAGGTTCGGACGCGCAAACGCTGTGTTGGAAACACTGGCGCGATCGGCGATGAACTCGTCTTCAGAGAGCTGACGCACCGAGCGGGCCCGGACATAGAGCGGGAAGCCCACGCGGGTATCGAACGTGCTGAAGACCGCGTCGAGAATGAGAGCGCGGTCGTTGCGGACATCGTAGAAGACGCGTGGCCCGCGTAGGTTGTAGTTGCCGTCGGAGGCGACGACATCGCCCTCCATGTAGATGCCATCGATGTTCGAGGCACGGACATTGGTGGTGTTGACACCGACATCGGTCGCAAAGAACACGACAGCCCGCTGACCGGAGAGTTCGAGCACCCGCTCGGTGCCCGGCTCGCGGTAGGTGATGTTGACGCCGTCTTCTAGAACGATGGCCTGTTCTTCATCCGAGACCGTTCGGATGACCCGTCCCGCTGCGAGGCTCACGATGCCGCGGGCGGTCATGATCGGGCTGCCGGCGGTCGCTCTTGGCAGGGAGTTCGTAAAGTCGAGATCGGGCGTGATGCGGCGGATCGGCGTGCCCGGGCGATCCTCGGCGAGCTGGTCGAGCGGGATGGGCGTGATGATCGGGCTCGTCTCGACCGTATCAAGGAACCCCGACAAGGCGACCTCGGCGACAAGGGTCGAGGCCAGATCGATCGGGCCGGGCTTGATCTCGTCGGCCGCCAGATTGACCGGCATGGTCAGACGGATCACGCCCTGAATGCTCAGGACATCCGATGCCAGCGCAACGGTCGCGTCGGCTTCAGGGGTCGAGACCTGAGTCAGGTGAGCGAAGACCTGCACGACATCCGGGCCGAGCTCCGGGCGGGGGCTCAGCCAGAGGACCGCGGTCTCGGCCGCCATGTCGTAGCCGGCAAGATGCACCCGGACATCGTCATCGAGGACGACCCGGTGCAAGGGGACCGGGCCGGATTCATCCGTCCAAGTCCACGCGCGCAGACCAGAGAGCGAGATTTCGCCGGCGACGGGTTCGATGGGCAATTGGATGTCGGCGAATCGGTCGTTCTGCGCCAGCGTCGAGGCCGCCAAGCCCGAGGCGAGAATCAGAGCCGGGATGGTTCGAAGGGGTGTGTGCATCCGTGCGGCTGGAGCATATCGCAGAAGCAGCATCGAGGCGATCAGTGGGCGCCAAGAGAAGCCGAGTGAGATGGAATCAGACTCAGCTTGATCGCTTGGCGAGGATGCGTTCACGTGAGGGCACACGGATGTCGCGGGCCAGGCCGACCTTGGACATGGCCCAGATGATCATGTAGCTGAAATCGATCTGCCACCAGTGCAGGCCGTGACGGGCGCTGGTCGGGAAGGCGTGGTGGTTGTTGTGCCAGCCCTCGCCGAGCGCCAGGACGCCGAAGATCGCGTTGTTTCGGCTCTCGTCATGGCTGTTGTAGGGCCTTGTGCCCCAGATGTGACAGACGGAGTTGATGCTCCACGTGACGTGGTGCACGAGGAAGATGCGGACCAGGCCGCCCCAGACAAAGCCCCAGAGCACGCCCGACCAGGTCATGGTCATCAGGCCCCCCAAGATCGCGGGGATCAGGAGGCTGGCGAGGACCCAGACGGGGAAGAGGCGGCTCATCCAGACGATGAGCTTCGAGTTTTTGAGGTCTTTGGTGTATTTGTCGAGATTCTTTGGCTGTTTGTAGATGAACCAGCCCATGTGGGCGTGCCACATGCCCTTGATGGTGCCCCAGAACGTGTCGCCGTGGCCGTGGGGGGAGTGCGGGTCGTGGTCGTGGTCGCTGTGCTGGTGGTGGCAGCGGTGCTGCGCAACCCATTGCAGGACCGGGCCTTCCATTGCCATGGAGCCCAGAATCGAGAGCAGGGCCGCCACGGGCTTTGAGGTCTGGAAGCTGCGGTGCGTGAAGTAGCGGTGGTACCCGACCGTGATGCCGACGGCTGTGGCGATGTACATGCCCAGCATGATCACGAGCTGCTGCCAGTTGAACGCGACGTTCCACAGCAGCGAGATTGCGACGATCACGCCCGCAAAGGGTAGGACGACGCCGATCAGGTTGAGAATGCGGAGTTTGACGGGGGTTTTAAAGCCCTCGGGGAATGCGGGGGTGGCGGGCATCACGCACTCATCGTGCGTTGCCTGGTCCATCCGTGGAGCGTCGGTGTTGTGGTGTGTTATGGCAAGGTCCTCTGGGTCTTGGCGTACATGATACGCCAAGGGCTGTCAACCTGTTCTCAGAGTGATTGGGAGACGCGGATTCTATTTGCCTATGGAGTTGTTCGGTCTATTGGATTCAGGGGCGTGAGAGGGGGGAGGGGGGGCCATAAAGCAAAATTACTGCTTTGAATAACGCTGAAATGCTTTAGTTGGACTAGAAGTTGAGAAGGTAATACCGTCTAGCGAAATCAGATACCAATCATCGCTTAGTACTCGAATCGGTACGTACGATTCGCCGGTCGGCATATTGAACCAGCGATTTGGATCGATATCTAGGACAACTGGCCCCTTGTTAGACGCAGCTACAACACGTACAGGAAAGTTTGGGGAGTAGTCACTTGGCAAATAGACAATGGCCTTATCAGCCCAGCCGATCTGTTTCTCGTGTTCTTTGTCAATATCTGTAAAGTAATTTTGCCGTAGTTCGTTGATATCACCTGACCATTCGAAGTTTCGCATCAATGTGCCGCGTAAATGTAAATTACCATACTGGTCTACTCGGATTTGCGGCTTCTGTTCTGAGAATATTCCACCGTGAACTTCTTCACTTGTTGCAGCAAATACATAATCGTTTGACCACTCGTAATTCTCTGGTAGCAAGGAACTATTACTAATCGCATCAATGCGATGCTGTATGTCTAATAATTGTTGGATAGGAGTGTTCGCTTCCTCGACAAGAGTGATTAACGCTTTAACCCGCTCAACGGACAGGTCATCTGTAGAGTTCAATCGATTTATTAGACTTAATGCGTCTGATTCTGCCCGGGCGATTTGGGATTGCAGAGTTTCTTTTGCAGAGACGACGATTTTAAAGTCTTGAGACAGCTTGCTGGTTAGTCTGGTTAGCTCTTCGTGCGTAATTTCGACTTCGTTTATGCTACCCCCTATCGATTCAAGTCTTGATTCAGATCTATTAATAAGATCTGCTGTATGAATTAATTTGTCTGATATCTTTTCTGCAACGCGGTCCTCAACGGTACTGTTCCCAAGATTTCGTTCGATTTCAGTTGAAATATGCGATCTGAGCGAATTGTACCCAATGGCCAATATGCCAAATAGTCCTCCGACTGCGCCTATCAACCCAAACCAGTATTCCCAAGTCATGGTACGTCTCTTTTTGTGAGCGATCGTGTCAGGGTGTTTTGGTGTAAGGACAAAGGATGCCCTTCGCAATCTGGATTGGTCATAATCATTTTTAGGCATATATTTAATCCCAAGTATTCACCGGCACCTCGCCCGGCTTGGGCTTGCCGTTTTCGAGCGGGGCGTGGTGGTCGGCTCGCCAGCTGTCGGGATACTTCGGGTCGTCCATCTCGAGGGCGGCCTTGGTCGGGAACATCGGACGGAACGTGTCGCACATGACCGCCAGCTCGTCCGTGTACGTCTTGCCCAGGCTCGCCTCGACGGTGCCCGGGTGCGGGCCGTGGGGGATGCCCTGCGGGTGGACGCTGATCGAGCCGGAGGTGATCCCCTTGCGGGCCTTGTAGTTGCCCTCGACGTAGTACAGGATCTCGTCCGAGTCGATGTTCGAGTGGTTGTACGGCACGGGGATCGCCTCGGGATGGAAATCCAGCATCCGCGGGCAGAACGAGCAGATCACGAAGTTGTGACCCTCGAACGTCTGATGGATCGGCGGCGGCATGTGCAGCTTGCCGACGATCGGTGCAAACTCATCGATGTTGAATGTGTACGGGTAGTAGCAGCCGTCCCACCCGACAACGTCGAGCGGGTGGTAGGTGTACATGTAGCTGTGGACCGTGTCGCGTGCTTTGATGCGGACCTCGAAATCGCCCGACTCGTGGTAGAAGAGCGGGTGGTCCTCGTCCTCGAAGGGGATGACCAGATCGCGCTCGCAGTAGGGGGCGTGCTCGAGGAACTGGCTGGTCTTCTTGGAGATGTAGCCCGGCGGCGGCAATATGTGGCTGCCGTTGACCGTCTCGAAGAGGATGAACTTACCCAGCGGCATGTCGGCCTTGGTGTACCCGCCGAAGGCTTCGACGTCTGAGCCGTCGTCCGGTCGCTCGTCGAAGACCATCTGGTAGATGGTGCCCTTGGGGATGACGATGTAGTCCTTCTTGGCGAACTTGAGCGTGCCGAACATGGTGTAGAGCGTGCCCGAGCCGAAGTGCACGAAGATGCACTCGTCGCCCTGGCCGTTCTTGAAGTGGTACTTCATCGCCTCGGCGGGATTGCAGACGCCCATCTCGACGTCGGCGTTGCCAAAGAGCACGGTGCGCCCGGTGACGGGGTCGCCCGTGGGTTTGACGTGCTGCGTCATCGTGTGGCGCATCCGCATGACGTCCATCTCGACGTACTCGGGCTTGGTCTTGTAGACGGGCTTCCAGCCCGAGACCTGGGTCGGCGGGTGGATGTGGTAGAGGGTGCTGGTTGGGCCGACGAAGCCCTCGGTTCCGAAGAGTTCTTCGGAGTAGAGGGCGCCGTCGGGGCGTCGGAACTGGATGTGGCGTTTCTTTGGGATCTTCCCGAGTTTGGTGTAATACGGCATCGTTCCCGGAGCCTCGTTCTTCCCCGCCGGGGTTCTGGTTGCCGGGGGGAGGGGGTGAATGCTTGGGCATTGTATACGGACCCCGCCCGGACCATAAAATGGACGGGTGAGTCTCTAAATTGAGAAAGTCGTGACATCGCCCGGGGGAGGTCTGTTAGGTTGCTCCGACCTTATTCACGACCTGGAGACTGCCCATGTTTATGTCCTCGCTGATCGTTGCATCACTCGTCGCTCTTCCCGTCCCGCCCGGTCAGAGCGATGGGCATTCGTGCGAGCACTGTGCAACTGTGAAAGTAGTGGAACCGATCCCGCTTCCAGCTATGACGCCGCAGGCCAACCGTGGCGGGTGCGACCTTGCGATCCAGCTTCACATTGTCGTAGATCACGCCTTGGCACAGAGCCAGGGCGTGGGTCTGGATTCCTTCGTCCAATCAGTGTTCTCAGAGGCGGATGATATCTGGTCGAAGCCAACAGCAGTCGGCGGCGCGGGGATCGATCTGATTCTGGCGGGCGTCACCGTCTTTGATGTTCAGGATCCATGGGCCACGAAAACTGATCCGCTGCAACTGCTCGCAAGCCTGCAGTCATACTCCCAGAACACGCTCCCCATCGATGGGACAACGCGTGACATGATCATGATGCTCACCGGGCAGGATTTAGACGGCTCGAACCTGGGGCTCGCGTACATGAGCACGATCGGATCCGGAAACGCTGTGGGGCTCACGCAGGCGACGCCCGAGTTGACAGAAGCCTTCGTCGGGACTGGCCTCGCACACCAGATCGGGCACGCGATGTCAGCGGAACATGACGGCTCGGGGAATACCTGTGTTCCTACCGGTTATGTCATGTCCGGGTTTGTGCAGATTAATGTTGCCGCTACAGAGTTTACAAGCTGCTCACATGATTATTTCAGTGCGTACATCAACAGCAACCCAAACGCTTTGGTCGCGCTCGAAACGCCCTGCATGACATGCACC
>CAXBOF010000051.1:0-8748 GCA_963977205.1 uncultured Phycisphaera sp.
GGGCGGGAGCGCCAACCCGGGGCCGGGCGTACCTATGGCATTGATGAGCGGCGTCACCGCAGCCAAGTCTGCCGCCGAGTTCCTGGGCTTGCCAAAAGTTGACATCGATGCCACCAGCGCAGAGCCCGGACCTGACGAGGTGGCACAGCCCCACACCGCTCTCGCATGACACTTCCCATTGCACCAGCCTCGACCTCGCCCAGATTCCTGCGTCTCTTTGGCGGGTACGCCTGCCGACTGCTCCGCAAGCGGTTCGCGAATGTACGCATCGAGCTCACGAGTACTGACGTGCTCCTGCAAGCTCAGACGCACAACGGGCCGCTCATCATCGCGATGAATCACCCGAGTTGGTGGGACCCGATTGTGGGCGTTGCGATCAGGCACAGTTACTTTCCCGATCGCCCGGCACTGTCGCCCATTGAGATGCCAATGTATGAGCGGTTCGGCTTCATGCGCAAGCTTGGGATGTTTGGGATCTCTCCTGAGCACCCCGATGCACTCAAAGAGATGGTCTGTTATGTGCGCCAACAGTGTGAACACGCACCTCGATCGGCGATTTTCATCACACCCCAAGGAACTTTCAGAGATGTGCGTGAGCCCATCGTGGTTCGGCCGGGCGTGGGCGCGATCGCCTCAGGGCTCGATAGCGTGCGCGTGGTCACGATCCTGACCGAACTCGCATTCTGGCACGATAGACGGCCGGAACTGCTCCTCCTGGCCCGAGATTGCCCGACCCCTGTTTGTCCGTCGACTGCTTCTTGGACGCGCCAGATCCGCATGAGCATGCAGTCGGGCGCCGACGAACTCGCACAATTCGTGATCGCCCGGAATGAAGAGGCCTTTACGCCGATGTTGCGGCGCGCGGGTTCCGATGTCAACCCGGCTTTCGATCTCTGGCAGCGGTTGCGTGGACGCAGCTCACGGATTTCGCCCAACCGGCGTGGAGCACGCGCATGACCCCGCTTGCCTGGTACCTCGTCTCGTGCGCATTGGTTTCGCTTGTCACACTTCTCATGACGGTGCGGAATCTGCGGGCCTACGCACCGCCACCCAAGGCGGACCCGTCAGACGATACCTTCGTGAGCGTCTGTATTCCCTGTCGGAACGAGGAGAGCAACATCGCGGAGGCCGTGCGTTCTGTGCTCAACTCTAGACACAGGCGGCTCGAAGTACTGGTGTACGACGACGAATCCACAGACCGCACTGATGAAATCCTGCGCACACTCGCGGCAGAAGACCATCGCGTGCGGGCGGTGGAAGCCGTCAGTCTCCCGACAGGCTGGGTCGGCAAGCAGCACGCTTGCTCCAGGCTTGCGAAAGCATCGCGGGGCGATTGGCTTCTCTTCATTGACGCCGACGTGCGGCTCGAATCTGATGCTATTGGGAGAGCCCTGGCGTTTGCACATCAAACTCGGGCCGGGCTTGTCTCCACTTTCCCGCGCCAGATCACGGGGACGCTCGGTGAGGCACTCATCGTCCCGATGATGTTCTATATTCTGATCGGGTATCTCCCATTCAAAGGCATGCGCAGGACGCTCTCTACCTCGGCCAGCGCCGCCTGCGGCCAATTCATCCTTGCTGATCGCCAGGCCTATTTCGACTCCGGTGGGCACGCCGCGATCCGGGACTCTATGCATGACGGCGTCAAACTCCCTCGCCTTTTCCGCAAAGCCGGGCATCGGACGGATCTCTTTGATGGGACAACACTCTGCCGCGTGCGCATGTACACGGGCTTTACTCAAACCTGGCGAGGCTTTGCTAAGAATGCTTATGAAGGTCTCGGTTCAATTGGCCTGCTCGGGTTCCTGACTTTGCTGCATCTTGTGGTGCACATCGTGCCATGGATGTTGTTTCCCGTGCTTCTCATTGCGGGCAATGAGGGACCGGTGCTGGTGATCGCTGCGATCGTTATTCTTCTGCAGATTGCACAGCGTTTGATGCTGACACACCGATTCTCGCATTCCGCGGCTTTGGTGCCCCTTCATCCATTCTCGATCGCGCTCCTAACGATGATCCAATGGCACTCATTCTTCCTGCACCGAAGCTCGGGTAGGTCTTGGAAAGGGCGCACTATGTCTGAGAACATACCCGAAGAGCTTGTGGTCCTCGTTGACGAAAGCGACCGCGAGTTGGGCTCTATGGAAAAACAGGCTGCGCACTTGAAGGGTGGGTCGCTCCATCGCGCATTTTCTGTCTTTGTGCTCGATGGAGGCAACCGCCTTATGCTCCAGAAACGCGCCAAGGACAAGTATCACTTCGGCGGGCTCTGGACCAACACCTGTTGTAGTCATCCTCGGCTGGGCGAGACCCCGCTCGATGGTGCCAGACGACGACTCATGGAAGAGATGGGGCTGGATCTTCCATTGGAGCGTCGCGGATCATTTCTCTACAAAGCTTTCGATGAAGCATCCGGATTGACCGAGCATGAACTCGACCACGTCTTCGTCGGCCGCACATCAGACGCACCAACGCTCAACGCCGAGGAAGCCGAGGACTGGCGCTGGATCTCGATGGAAGAGCTTCTCACTGAGCTGGCTGAAAATCCCGAGCATTTCACGCCCTGGTTCCCGCTTGCGCTGGCAGAGCTTGGCGAGTATCAGCAGGCGATCAATCGTCGTCTAGGTGTGCCTCGTTCAGCACACTGACGCGACTTTCATTGTGCATGCCGATGCCGAAAACCTTGACGGATTCCCGGCCTTCTTCCGCAACAATGCCAGCTTGGGTCTGGCCCTGGTCGATCCACGCCCGCTGCGTCAGCACGATCCGCGCAGGCCCGACCGAGAACGACAGCTCCGACTCGATCACGAATGCCTCGTAGATGCCCGCGGGCGTCTCGATTGTCTGCGTGCCGATGCCCCGAATGACAGATGTCCCTTTGCCTTTACCTGAGCCGAACATGGGACCCTTGGACTGCACCTCGATCTCACGTTCCACGCTTTCTTCTGCGTTCAGAACGCTTGGCATGAAGATTGCCCGAGGCATAAAGTCGCTCTCGATCTTGTTGGCTAGGTTTGAGGCGATCACGACATCGCCAGAGTCCTCAAGCACAAGTCGACTCCGGCCAGAAGCCGCGGAAGTTACTTCTGTGGCGAGTTCGATCGTGAGTGAGCCGTCCTCTGCTGGCGTGATCGTGCGGATGACCGATTCGGGTTTGCTCGAAGCCGAGGTAAATCGCAGGAATTGGTCGCGTCTTGACACGTCGGTCCAGATGTCATTCGCCGAGACCGAGCCGTTCGTGGTCAGCTCGCCCACACGGAGCCCGCTCTCACGCATGGTCAGCTCAGTTGAATACTGGGTGGTTGCTTCGTACACAGCGACTGCCCGAGAATTGCACGCGTAAATAGTCAGTGTGCATCCGATGAGTCCGGCGACCGAAAGCATCATCGCCAGGGTTCTGCGCGGTTTCTGTATCATGAGTATCCTTAGGTAGGTCATGCGTTTCCCCAATGCCTGCCTTATTTACAGATATCAGTTCGTCAGGACTCAGAAGTCTGGATGCAGAAGATGGAGAAAGCAATGGAATCGTTGAAGGTGGGGGACAAAGCACCGGATTTCGTCATCAACGAGGCGACGGGCCAAACGCTTCATGAACTCATCCTGCAGAAACAGTGTCCTGCTCTTGTCTATTTCTATCCCGCCGCCTTCTCGCCAGCGTGCACGGCCCAGGCTTGCATGATCCGTAACATGCAGAAAGCCCAAGACACAGACCATTGTACGATCATCGGAGTCAGTCCGCAGGGAACGGGATTGAATCGTGCATTTCAGCATCTGATGCATCTGCCTCAACAACTCATTCCTGACCGAAACAGAGTGATTGGCAAATCGTATGGAGCTGTTGGATTTCTCGGGTTCTATCGGCGACTCTCATATATCGTTGGCGTTGACCAGAAAGTATTCATGAAAGCAGAAGGTGGGCTGGCTCTGGCTGCCCATCGAGACTTGGCCGAGCGATTCTTTGAGGTGGTCAGCAACTACAAGACAAATTAAATTCTCATGCAAGGTACTATATAGAACGATTCCTTTAGGAGCCAAGCTGCCGATATTGCTATGAGACCTTCCAGTGCCCCGTCTTGTAGATGTGGGCGTACGAAGTCAAAGACGGCTTCGTCTCGTGCGTTGTGGCCAGGTTGGAGGGGGGCTCGATGCAGGTGGAGGGGGGCGGAACCCGATCTCGGCCTCGAGGAGTTGCGTGTTCTGACATCTTGTTTAGAGTTCTTGGATGCCGGAGTAGAGGACACCGAATACTACATCAGGGCGAGCGGAGTCGATGAGTCGATGATCCGGCATGAACGCAGCTGCGTCCTGACAAAGAATCTATTGCTGGGCTCAACACATCCCGATACTGGCTGGCGGCGATGAAAGAGCGGGAATCATCCATCATGCTTGGGTTTGCCGCCGCATGGGTTGTGACAATCACCAGTCTCTACGTCACGAATGAGATCACGATCAAAGTATTCATCTGAGTCAGAACTGTGCAGCACGGATATGTCGCCGGTCGTCTCCATGACCACCGCGCGGATTTGTGTGTCATTGAGCACATTCGCCTTTCTCAGTTTGGCGCGGAGCTCTCGATGCGAGACTCTGACGCGTCGAAGATTGTTCTCAAGCACGTTGGGCCCATCCATGAGCAGCACAGGGGTGTTGCTGATCACACGCTCGAATGAGCTGCTGCGCTGGCGCAAAGATGCGACAACCCACTGGAGCACAAAGATAGTGACAAATGCGATTGTTGCCAGAAGCACCGGCGGCGTGGGCGAGACGATCGCCGAGGCAAGCAGTGAACCGGTCGCGACAGTCCAAATAAAGTCGGTGGGCGACATCTGGGCGAGACTTCTCAGGCCTGTGACGCGGACACAAAAGAGCACGACCGCATAGAGCACCAGTGCCGATGTCACAACCATCGCTGCTGCTGTCCAGTCTGTGATGATCCATTTCAACACGTCTCACCTGCTTTCTATCTTCTCTCTCACGCGGTCACGGAGATATAAGCCTCATGCTCCCGGATTGGACTTGTCACGTAACCGTGTGATCACAGATCGTCAGACACGGTCATGCGTCAGGTGGATCGAGACTGAGCACCGCATCGATCAGCCCGAGGTGGCTGTAAGCTTGGGGAAAGTTTCCGAGGGATTTGCCGGATCGGGGGTCATATTCCTCACTCATGAGTCCCGTCGGCCCACTCAAGCGGACGTAATCATCCAGGTTTGCGCGAGCCCTGCCTCGCTCGCCTATCAGTGTCAAAGCCTGGATCAGCCAGGCTGTGCAGAGATGAAAGCCCCCCTCGTTCCCGGGCAGTCCGTCCTCGTGGAAGTAGCGGTACACGGTCGCGTCTACACGTAGCGATTCTTCGATGCGGCAAACAGTGCTTACGAACCGATGGTCATCAGGGGCGAGCATGCCTGACAATCCAACCCATAAGGTGGCTGCGTCGAGCTCTGGGCTTTCGTAAGAAGCCGAGAATGAACCGAGCGATTCGGACCATCCGTGGGTGAGTATGTCTTGACGGATCGCGTCGCGGACCGGTCTGAAATCATTGAACTGCGATTCGCGTTCTGCGCATTCACTGATTCGTATAGCTTTATCCAGAGTGAGCCAACACATAACCTTCGTGTGTGTATTGTGACGGGGCGGCGTCCGAGGCTCCCATATACCGTGGTCAGGTTCCTGCCAGCGTCTTGTCACAGCCAATGCGAGATCATGTACCAGACGGATATGCCAATCGGAGATCACGTGCGAGCGTTCCGCGAGCATGGCGATGAGCGACACAATGGGAGCAAAGACATCGAGCTGGACCTGCACGGATGCGGCGTTGCCGACACGCACCGGTCTGCTCCCCGCATACCCCGACAGCTCAGTGACAACTGCTTCGTGGGGCACTTCTTCGCCGTTGACGGTATAGATAGGCGCCAACGACTCCGGGCTCGCACTCCGAGTGATCACGCCGGCTAGCCAGTTGAGCAACGACGTTGACTCTAAGTGGCTGCCGAGCCGCAGGAGCGAACCGGCCGCCATCGAGGCATCTCGGGGCCAGCAGTAGCGGTAATCCCAGTTGCGTACGCCACCGATCCACTCAGGCAGACTGGTCGTGCCAGCTGCCGCGATCGCACCGGTCGATTCATAGGTCAGAGCCTTGAGGGTGAGCGCGCTGCGGAGCACGGCTTGCTGGTGCAGCTCGGGCAAGTGAAGCGATCTCGCCCAGGCAGCCCAGTTCTCATTCGTCGCCTGCAATCGATCTTGCGGATCTGATGCAGGCGGTTGACTGCATGATGCGGCGTATCGAAGCTCCAGAGCTAACGATTGATTCATCGGCTCCACGTGTGCGTAAGCCGTATCGTGCTCGCCGTAGCGAACGATGTTCCAGCTTACATCTGGCGAGTCTAGATAAATGACGTGATGACTGCCAGTGACCTGCAACCCACCCGGAACTTGAACAATGCGCGTGGGTGTTCGGCCGTAGTTCAAACGGGGTGCGAACTCGATATTCACAGGCTGTTCTGCCTGAACGAGCCGAACAAGGGCGGTAGTGCCAGCCTGAGACTCGTTCTGGGAATCAGTGCAGTCGAGGAAATCGGTGACGCGCACGCCTTCTTGCTCGGTCACAACTGTGAGGCTGTTCGCGTGGTAGTGCTGCAATGTCGGCGAGCCGGCTGAGTACGGGCGGATCGACCACCTGCCTGCACGCGGCCCCCCGATCAGACTGGCAAAGATAGCCGGCGAATCGATGCGTGGTGCGCACATCCACGAAATCGTTGCGTCCGGATCAATCAGTGCAATGGTCTGCCGGTTACTGAGCATCGAGTGGCGCTCAATGGGGACAGCCCCGCCGCCGCCACCAAGCCAGGCGGCACGCTCTTCAGCCAGCGCCGCCAGAAACTGCGATACCTCAGCCTGGTCAGCCACCGCGTATTCGGCCAACGAAATGCCAGACCCAACCTTTATTCCTACGTCGCCTTTGTCGAGCACCGCAAAGGCGTCCTCATCAGTGCGGTCATCGCCGAGAAAGACACAACAGGTCGGCCCCAATCTGGATCTGAGAAGCGAGAGCGCGGTACCTTTGTTGTCCTGAGCGACTGAGAGTTCAATCACGGACTTGCCGTGTTTGACGAATACACCATCCATGTCCCTTGCTTGCGACTCGATGTGTTGCGAGACCTGTTCGCCCAGCGGCTGCTGGGCTGTGCGGTAATGAAAGCACACACTCGCAGGCTTGCGTTCAATGAACGAGCCTGGAACCCCTATCACCGCATCGGCGACAATCGATTCAGCGAACGCCAGACACTCCTGCTGGTCATGCGTCAGGCTGTTGACAAAGTCCAGATCGAACTCGGAGCCGTGACTCCCGACCAGATGCACGCGTTCGAGATGACCAAGGAACTCTCCGAGTTGGGCGAGACTCCGCCCTGATATCACAGCAACTTCTGTCTGCGGCAACTCACTGAGCTCTCTGAGTGCGACAACGCATTGATCGCAGGGAACTGCCTGTGACGGGTCGTCTACGAGCGGGCTCAATGTTCCGTCGTAGTCCGTCGCCACAAGAAGCTGTGGGCATGAGGCGAGCGACCCGAGAAGGTCCGGGTCTGATGTTGACCAGTGTGAAGGGCCGTCATCTACGTGTTGCGATACTGGATTATGCATACAACCTTTCTTCAGTAGAAGTAGTCCTGCTGCTCCGTGGCTGTGCTGCTTCCCGGTCGGGGAGAGGGATGGATCGATGGGCGCGGCACAGCGACAACCTCTATCGTCTAAGAGCTGTTAGCAGACTCCGCTCTACGTGCGAGAGAATCCAAGAAACGGTTCGCCCACAGGTACACATCCGCTCGCATGACGTACTTATGCATCTGCTGCATACTCGGTCGGATCAGATCACGATCGCGCATCCGGTGTGCCTGCGCATAGGCCCGAGCAAGGGATTCGATATCGTTCGGATTGATCAGTGTCGCCGCCGAGAGTTCCCGAGAAGCGCCCGCGAATTCGCTCAGAATGAGTTCGCCGGTGCCGTCATACCGCGAGGCAACATACTCCTTTGCGACGAGATTCATGCCGTCTTTCAGCGGCGTCACGACCATTACATCAGCCGCACGATACAACACCGCGAGCTCAGCGGGTGAGAGGACGTGCCGATGGTAATGAATAACCGGTTCGCCTACGCCGCTGTATGTCCCGTTAATGTTCCCGATCATCCTGTCAATCTCTGAGCTAATCTCCTGATACTCTTCGACCTCCCGCCTCGATGGCACAGCGATCTGTATAAATCGAACAGCCGATGGATGAATCAACTGAGATTCAAACGCATACTCGAGAGCCTTGAGGCGCTGGTCAAGGCCCTTCGTGTAATCGAGCCGATCGACACCCAGGAAGATCGTGCGGTTTGTGCCGAGCTCATTGCGCAGGGCATCAACTCTGTTGTCGGCTTCTGCCTGACGGGCCGCGCGTTCTGTACGCTGAGAATCGATAGATATCGGAAAGCAACGCACCCGCCGCTCCTCCGTGTGACGATTGAGGTTCAGCGATGAGAGCGTATCGACAAGATTGTTCCTGTCATCATCTGTTTGTGTCCCGATACAATCTGCCAAGTCCAATGATTCCGATATCTCGTCCCGCCAAGGAAGAGTCTGGAAGAGTCCCTCCGGCGGGACAGGGGTGTGCAGAAAGAGACCAATACAAAGATCCGGGCGTCGCGCTTTCAGCATGCCCGGGACGAGAAGAAGATGATAGTCCTGGATCCACACAAGGCCACCATGCGGGCAG
>CAXBOF010000052.1:0-8712 GCA_963977205.1 uncultured Phycisphaera sp.
GTTACCGCCTTGAATCTTATCCCAGACCCAACGATACTTGAACATGGGCAGGTTCTGCAGGCAGTACCTGATCGAGCGGAGCCCGAGGGCGGGGTTGCGCTCGGGGTTGCGGGACTGTGCCTGGGTGTACTTGTCTGCCCCGAGGTCCATCGTGCGGATGGTCAGTGGTTTGCCTGCGAGTTGATCGACGCATGAGCGGTAGGCGGTGTAGTGCTCTTCTTCCGTCGGTTCGCGCTCGCGAGATAGAGAAACTCGGTGCGGAAGAGCCCGATGCCCTCGCCGCCGTATTCGAGCGCATGCGTGGTTTCCTCGGCGAATTCGATGTTTCCGAGGACCTCAATTTTGACGCCATCGGTGGTGACCGGCTCGAGCGAGGCCATCTCGCGGAGTGTCATCTGGTAGTTGCCGCGTTCGACTTCTTCGGAGAGGTAGTGCTCGATGGTGTCGAAATCCGGCTCGACGATCACGAGACCGCGGGAGCCGTCGAGGATGACGGTGTCGCCATCGGAGAGATTTCCCCAGAGTCGGCTCAGCCCGACGACCGCGGGGATGCCCAGCGCCCGGGCCACGATCGCGGTGTGACTGGTCTTGCCGCCAAGGTCCGTTGCGATGGCTACGACCTTGTCCCGGTCGAAGCCGACGGTCTGGCTTGGGGTGAGTTCGCGGGCGACGACGATCGCGTCGTATTCCAGTTCCTCGAGCGCGTGCCCGTGCTCGCCCACGAGGTGCGTCAGCACGCGGCCGGCCAGATCCGTGATGTCGTTGACCTTGGTCGTAAAGGCCGAGTCCGGCATCGACCGGAATCGATCCGCCCACTCATTGAAGACCTTGTCGACGGCGTACTCGGCGGTGACGGACTCGTCCCGGATGACAGACTCGATCGAGCCGCGCAGCACCTTGTCGCGGAGCATGCCGATGTGGAAGCTGAAGATCTGGGCGGTCTCGTGTCCCATGTCCCGCTCGGCCTGGTCGCGGACCCGGACGAGTTCTTCCACAGAGAGATCAAACGCCTCGGCGAGCCTGGAGAGTTGGTGATCGGTATCGGTGGGGGCGACGGATCGCTTGGGTATCCGTTTGGCTTCGTCGTCGAGGACGAAAACCCGCCCGACAACGATGCCCGGCGAAACCCCAATACCCGCAAATCGTTCCATCGCGTTCCCAGAAACCCTGCAACGCCGCCCCTGGCAGCCCCGGAGCCGGGGTACTGCGGGGAATTGTCAGGGTTGCGTGCGATCGTAGACAGGAGGCTTGACTCGGGTACCACCCCCGGCCGATACTCTGTCGTAAGGGGTGGGTTCCTCCACCCAATGCCTGACGGGTGTCAACGCACCCGAGGGCTCCACAAGCCACAGCAATAGGTGGTTTGGCTGTCTCGGCCGAGGTTTCAGCGATCGCAACGGGCGCTTGCACACCAGCCTGAACACAGCGTGTGACAACTAGCAAAGGGTGTCGACGCATGACGCGTCGGGCCTGTGTATGGATGGGTCGGTCCCAGTTCCACGCCCAGAGCCAGGCACCCAATCGAGGGGAATCGTGTTGGACACGAGCTCGCCGAAGAAGAAGCGTCGCAGACGCCGTCGCCGCAAGGGTGGTAGCGGTCCGGGCAACCCGCAGGCCAACGGCGGTCAGCAAGGCGGCCCCCAGAACGCCCCACAGAACGGCCAGGCCCAGAAGCCGCCTTCCAAGCCCAAGGGCCCGGCTCTCGAAGAGCTCACGGCTATCGACCCCCAGCCCAGGCTCGAGCTCGAGTACCGCGGCTGCCCGCCGGCGTGCCGACTGATCGACCTGTTCTGTCCGATCGGGCGGGGCCAGCGGGGATTGATCGTCAGCCCCCCAAAGGCCGGCAAGACGACCCTGCTCAAGAACATCGCCCACGCGGTGCTGCACAACCACAAGGATGTCAGCGTGATGGTGCTGCTCGTTGATGAGCGCCCCGAAGAGATGACCGACTTCCGCCGGACGCTCGAACGCGAGGCCGAGGAGGGCGAGATGAACCGCTGCCAGGTCCGTGGCTCCTCAAACGACCACGACGTCGAGCAGCACGTGAAGATCTCGATCGACACGATCAACGAGTGCCGTCAGCGGGCGGCCGACGGCGAGCACGTCGTCGTCCTGCTGGATTCGCTGACACGTCTGGGGCGGGCCTTCAACCGCAGCCGCAAGCACGCCTCGAGCGGGCGGACGATGTCGGGCGGCATCGACTCCAAGGCGCTGGAAGTCCCCAAGCAGCTCTTCGGCTCGGCCCGCAACACCGAGGAGGCGGGCAGCCTGACGATCATCGCCACCTGCCTCGTCGACACGGGCAGCCAAGGCGACCAGCTCATCTTCGAGGAGTTCAAGGGCACCGGCAACATGGAGCTCATCCTCGACCGCAAGATCGCGGAGAAGCGCGTCTTCCCGGCGATCAACCTCGCGGCCAGCGGCACACGCAAGGACGAGCTGCTCTTGGGTGAGCAGGAAGAGAAGACCGTGACGGCCCTTCGCCGGCGCCTCCTGAGCATGAAGCCGGAGAATCAGATCGAGCAGCTTCTTGCGGCACTGAAGCGGTTCCCGACGAATGAGGAGTTGGTTGCGATTACGGCATCGAAGGGCTGACTAAACGCTGCCAGTCGGATTATCTCATCGACCAAGCATCTTCGATAAGCTTCAGATGCTCAGCATACTGCGGATACCGAGACAACAAATCATGCGCTTGAATCCACTCGATGTACTGAGGCTCGATTTTCTCAACACGGGATGCTGCGAACAAGACAGCGACGCGCCAAAGGTGCGCCGAGCCCATTCCCTCTTCGACCGTATTTAAGAATCTCGTTAGCATTTCACCTTGTCCCTCGGCCGTCATTGCTGCAATTGCTGGGTGATATATCCCCCATGCGACTCCGTCTTTCATTCTTTCCATCTGGTCATCATCGGCATCGCCCCCCATCACGATGTCGAATCCCATGGCGGCGAGTGGCATCTCAAGCACTGACTGCGCGCTGCCAATCGGATCGGGGATCAGCCTTGCAAGCACATCCCAACGGCTCGTGTTGATTGCAGCTTCCTCACATACCCAACTGAAACCACTACTCCGGACTTCCTGCTCATCAATCTCAAGCTGTCCAACGGTCCACTCTACGAGTTCATCCCAATTCTGAAGCGCCCCACTCAGCGACACCCATGTCCGTAGTGGCTCGTACTCGGCTTCCGCGCTCGGACCCAATTCACGTGGTCGAAGTGTTGTATAAGCGTGTGCCTGTATCTCTAGTGCATCTGCAAGTGATCGGACCGCCACCTCGTCGAGTCGACCATTCTGTAGGCCCTCTGTAAGATACGACACAGCCAGACTCACGGGGTCAGGAGACACCGCGTACACAACGTTACCATTACGTATCAGCCATAAATAAAGCCGAACCTCCGTGTCGACATCACCCGCGGCCCGAGACTCATCCAATTGCTCAAGTAGCGAGACGAGGTGTTCCTGTCCGAGTAGAAACGGCACTTTCTCTTCAAGGTAGAGTCGGTCCTCGCCAGCCCTCTGTTCGTAGAACCACTCAAGAATCGGAGTGCCGCTCTTGTTGTCCAGAACATTGGAAGCAGCCTGTGGATCAAGCGGGGCACCGGTCCTGAGATGTTCGAGCCATTGCACAAGGTCGTCGACCCACCACGCCCCATGCGCCCTGCCGAGTTCTTCATCATCCCGGAATACAACGAGTGTCGGGGTCACCAAGATCCCAAGCTCTTTCGCTTGCGATTCCGAGTCTTTGACGTCAACCCTCGTCACAATCCCGTGCGCCTCGACCCAAGAGGTTATTTCCGGCTTGATCCAGCGGCGGCTTTCGAGCACCCCGGAAGTATTGCACGTCTCTGAACGTACATAAACAATGTGTAACCTGCCTTGCTCAACCGCGGCTGCCCGATCCGCCTCATACCCCGCCTTCGAAAACACCTCCGGTTCGGCGCGGGCCGATCCGGTGAGAACAACAAAGCCAATCAAGAGTGCCGAGAGAGCGTGAATCAACATAAAAAACTCCGCTTGCTGGGGTGCAAGCGGAGTCTATCAGAGTTTGGGCTCGTTCAGATATTCAGCTATCAAATTGATCAGTCTGCGATCTGGATCGGCTCGACGCCCGCGCGCTCTGCGGCGGCGTTGATCGCGTCCTGGGCCTTTGAGACCTCGCCGCCCGGGAAGAGCCTGGCGATCGCCTTGGCCTTGGACTGCTCGCCCTGCGCGAGAGCGATGGCCACCGTGTCGGCGAGGTTGCGGCGGATCATGTCGGCCTGCCCCGACTCGAACGCGGCTGCGAGCGATGCGTCGAGATCCTTGACAGCCTTCGTGGCGGCCTTGCTGGCCGACGAGAGCAGCATGCGGGCGTGCATGACGGGCTCGCCCACCAGCTCGCTCGCCTGGGTGTACTTGCCCGCCTGTGTGAGCACCTGCGTGGCGATGTACTTGTTCCGCTCGATCATCGCGGCCGTCTTGGGCGAGGCCAGTTGCGTCTCGATCCATGCGGCGGCCTGATCCTCGAGGCCGGCGATCGGCGCCAGCTGGAGGTACTCGCGGATGTCGTTCACGTTTGCAGCCTCAGACGACACGCGCTCGGTGAGTTGCTTGACGCGCTCGATGAGATCGGACTTGAGAGCGGTGTCGGTATTGGCAAGCTCGGCGAGGCGGGGCAGCAAGACGCTGCCGGTGATGCCCAGGCCTGTGGTGTCCTTGCGGGCCTGCGCGTTGTACATGTCGAGCGTGTCTTTGGCGCTGAGCCCAACGCCAGCCTCGGCCGGAGCGATGAGCTTGTCGCCGTCGGTTGAGGGCGCGGGCTTCACCGAGCCGCCAGCAGCCTCGCGGGCCGGGTCGAGGTGCGACTCGCGGTACTCATCGAGCCAATCGTGGAACTTGCCGGGGGCCTGGTAGCCCATGGTCCGGCCGATCTCCTTGTCACCCAGCAGGACGACGATCGTCGGGATGCTGCGGACGCGGTACTGCGAGGCCATCGCGGGCTCTTTGTCGATGTCGATCGGGGTGATGATCGCGTTGGCATCCGCCCAGCTCTCGACCTTTTCGTCGACCCAGGTCTCGGCCTTCATTTTCTTGCAGGGCGGGCACCACGTGGCGGTGAAGTAGGCCACCTGGAGTTTCTGGCCCGCGATCGCGGCCTGCTGGTCGGCCTTGAAGCCGGACTTGGAGAAGATTTCTGGCTCGGCCAGCGCGGGCGCCGCGACGAGTCCGAGAAGTGAGAGGGCAAGAATCAGAATTCGTTTCATATCCGTGGCTCCGGGGGGTTCGCACAACGAGGGTCAGTCTACACAACAGCCCGGGCAAACTGTGTATTCCCTGACCGCAAACCGAAATACTCCTCTATAGGACCCCTCTGGAGCGTCGCTTAGAAATCGCAGCCGCGGTTGTAGTTGCCGACCCACGCCGAGAAATCGGCGGGGGAGACGTGCCCGTCGCGGTTCTGGTCGGCGATGAAGGCGAGGTTCAGGTTGTAAGCCTGGACCCACGCGCTGAAGTCGGCGGCCGAGACGATGCCATCGAAGTTCGTGTCCGCCAGGCAGGGCTCGGCGTCGGGGTCGTAGAAGTTGATAGTGATCGTGCCGGTGTCGTTCACGCTGTTGGATGTGACGCGGTAGGTGATCTGGTCCGTACCGGTGGCGCCGGCGTCGGCCTGAATAATCCGGAAGCGTCCGGAGCCGCTCAGGACAGTGCCCTGTGTTGGCCCGGAAAGAATCGCAAACCCCGGCTCGTTGAGTCCGGTGTTGTGCATGGCGGGCAGTTCGAGGATGTACGCCTGGCCCGGCTTGACGGTCTTGTGGAAATCGAAGGCGGTGGGTCCACCCGAGCCGGCGGGTGGGTTGGTGTTTGCGACGTTGACGACATACGGCTGGGAACGAGCGGTCGAGCCGTCTGTGAAATCGACCTCGACGCGCACGCGGGCCGGGCCGGCGCCGACGATCTCGCCGCGGGTCTGGAGCGTGCCCGTGCCGGCGATGGCGGCGACGACGCGCTCGTTGTGCAGCAGGCGTGACTCGGTCACCGTGCCGCCGGTGGCGCTCGTGACGAGTTGAATGATGCCCGAGCGGTCGATACTGGCGGCAGGTGCGGAGGCGCTGACCGCTTTGCCGTGGTTGTTGGAAACGAACGAACCGATCCATTCGCCCTGCGTTGCAACGAGTGTGTTGTCGTAGGCGACGATGCGAAGCTCGTGCCAGCCGTCGTCGAGGTTGCCCGTGCGCACGAACAGTGGCGTGCCGTTGGGGTCGCTGGCGCGCAGGATGCCATCGACGTACACATCAAACTTGGCGATGCCCGCGGAGGGGTGCGTGGTGGTAGCGGACGGGGTAAGTGTGAAATTGCCCGACACGACGCCCGTGGGCAACGAGCCGGGGCTAACGACGGGGATGTGCGCAAAGGGTCGGCAGAGTGGGTCGCCGTACATCATTCCCTGGAACGGCACAGCCTGGAGTGAGCGCAGGCACGATTCGCCCAGCGTCATCCCGCTGAAGTACATCGAGTGCAGGTGCGCGGTGGGGAACTTGTTGGGATAGTTGCAGGGCTCCTGCACCGCGCCGAACGAGCCGACAGCCCCCTTGGTGATCCAGCGCGAGATCTTGGTCTGGCTGGTGTCGGTGAACGTCGCGCCGAAGCTTGTCAGGTGATCGGCAAACGCGCCCGGCGCGAAGGTGAAGTCGGCGCCCACGATGTCGTCGGCGGCGAAGCCCGACATCGCGCCGTTGACCAGTTCGCCGCCGGATGGCAGGTTCTGCCCGGTTGTGCGCAGCGCCGAGCCACCGGCCGCGGTGATGCGATTGACAGCGGCCGTGTAGAGCCCGTGCCGCGGCCCGGAGCGGGCGGCGTCGTTGGTCTGGAGAAATCGGAACGTGCCCGAAGGGAACGAGCCGTCGGCGGCTACGGAGGTGTCGATCAGCGTGAGGATCTCTTCGAGCGTGTTCCCGTTCTCGCCTGTGTAGCCCAGGGCGCAGGCGATGTAGGGCCTGCCGTTGAGCTGGCCGGGACCGGGATCACCCCCGGAGTAGGTCGTGCCATTGTCGAACTCTCGCGGCTGGGCATCGGTATCGAAGTAGCCGTTGGACAGCAATGAACTCACACCACCCTCCACGACGCTGACAAATCGCGTGGTGGTGTACGCGCCGGTCGTACTGAAAAGGCTGACCGGGGAGCAGCCATCGGACACGAAACCCGGAGCGTTCATTCGAAAGTGTGTGCCCGCCGGGAGGATGAGGTAATCGATGCTGCTCTGGTTGCGGTGATTGGCGATCGAGCCGAGGACCGCGGGCACTCGGGTGTCGATGAAGTCGCTGTAGCTATTGGGATCGGGGTCGAAGTAGGTCAGCCCGGTCGAGGGTACGCCGCGAGCGTTGGCATAGTAATTCGACGAATACAGACTCTCGGCGTCGTTGGGGTTGACGATGATGAGGGCTTCGTGAGCCTGGGCGCGGGCCAGACCGGCCGAGGCAACCAAGGCCGTCGCGGCCAGGGCGGATCGCTTCACAGACGTCAACATTTTGCGTTTCTCCATCCTCGTCTCAGTACTCGCCAGCTTCTCTATCCTGACACAACACTGTTGCCGCGCCAAGGCTCTTTCTTTGTGTGTGCTCATCCTGTTCAGGATTCGTCCGTCCAGAGCGCCCAGGCTCGCTTTTCGGACCCTGTATGCTCTGGGTTGCAGACTGTTCGGTTGCGGAACAGGTGCGTTCATGTCAACGTACAGGCAGAGACGCCCGCTTTCGGGCCTAAGGGGTCGGTGCGCTTCCGGGGCTTTCCTGCCTCCGTGCCGGTGCAGATACACAAAGAAGAAGGGGAGCCCGCCGTGAAGAGGACCAGAACATCGATCGCACTCTCGCTGGCGCTATTTGCAGGCACAGCTATTGGTCAGGTGAAGGCCGAGCCAAAGAGTTACGAGGGCCAGCAGGTCATCCGTGTCACGCACCAGTCGGGCGAGGAACTGGCGCGTGTGCTCGAACTGACCGAGAGTCTCTGGTCCGAGGGCATCGGGCGTGGCCCGGTCGATGTGCAGATGAGCCGCCAGAACGTCGAGATTCTCAGGGCCGAGGGCATTCAGCTCGAGGTGATTGTCGAGGACCTCGAGGCCGACGTTCAGCGCGAGCGGGCGGAGATCGAGGCCAAAAGGGCCGTCCAGGCGCGCGGCGGGGACGCGATCGACTACGACAACTACTACCCCTTCGATGACCACGTCACCTTTATGAATCAGATTGTCGCCGAGCGGGGCGACCTCGCGTCGATCTCGTCGATCGGTCAGACGCTTCAGGGGCGCGATATCTGGACGGTCAACGTCACCGGCCCGGGCGATGCTTCCAGCAGGCCGCAGGTCGCGATCAACTCGGGCATCCATGCCCGTGAGTGGATCACGCCTCCTGCCTCTGCATATCTCATGGAGAACCTCGTCCGCGATTATGACACTGACCCGCGTGTGCGCAATCTGATGGACACCGTCGATTGGTACATCACTCCGGTCTTTAACGCAGACGGCTATGTCTACTCCTGGACCAACGAGCGGTACTGGCGCAAGAACCGGCGCAACAACGGCGGCGGGTCCTTCGGTGTCGACATCAACCGCAACTTCAACTCCACCTGGGGCGGCAACGGCGCCTCGGCCGACCCGGATGACGAAACCTACCGCGGCACGGGACCTGAATCCGAGCCCGAGACACAGGTCATGGTCGCGTTCCTCACCGGCATGAACGACCTGC
>CAXBOF010000053.1:0-8402 GCA_963977205.1 uncultured Phycisphaera sp.
CATGTTGCCCTTCATGGCAAACTCGCGGAATTCTTTCACAATGCCCATGTCGTATCCCCTAGTGCGTTTCGATGATGGTGATAGATCCGTCCAGACTCAACTCGTTGCCGATCCTTCGGCGGGGTGATGGTAGGGCTTTCTCCTGAAACGGGAACGGTTGTTCTAGAATGAGTTGGATCTTTCCCGGTCATTCTTCGAACAAAGGGGGTTGGCCGAGCGTTAAGTCGGGTAGAGATGGACTATGATGTCTTTGCTCGGGTAGCCGGGCAGCCTGTTTGATATCTGGGGCCGATGTGGTTTCGACCGAACGAGTTCAGGTTCGGTGTGGCGCGTCGAGGGGCGTGGTGGCCTCGTAAAAACCACGCACACACAATAACTGCCAACACGCAGTACGCACTGGCTGCCTAATTTAGGTAGTCTGAGCCCCGATTGACGCCTGCTAGGGCGGGGCTCAACGACAGCAGGCTGGCCGACTCCTGGAGCTCCCTGGGGTGAAGCGGTGAGATATATTACTGGGAGCTGGACCCGGCGGAGACTGTCGATAGTCGCCAAAGGGTTGAGATTCAATTATCGACTACACGCGTAGAGGCGCCGTTCCGGCCGTTTCGGCACGGGGGTTCGATTCCCCCCGGCTCCATTATCTGAGTTGTTCGCAACAAGCGGAAATCTCCGGAAAACACCGGAGATTTCCGCGTTTTTGCGATTGTTCGCGAGAACGAGAATCATGGAGACTTCGGCCCCTTTCTAGGCGTTTCCGACGCCTTCTACTGCGCATTGCGCTGCGCGCTGATCGGGGTGATCCCCGCTGCACGGTCGAAGAGTTCATCTGGGACATCGCTCACGTAGTGGCGTCCGCTGACCGTGATGCTGTGCCCGATCCATTTGCTGACGGCGTATTGCGGATGGGTCATGGCCCACTCTTTCTCGCATGACGACCGGAGGGTCTGCCAAAGACGTTCCCAGGGCTCGACCCCGGCCTTCGCCCAGATCTTGCGGACTGGCCGGATGAGTGCCCCCTTGCCGTTGATGGTGATGAGGCGTGACTCGCCCTCGGGGCACCACTCGAATCGGTCGTGAAGCAACAACATCAGACGGGGATCGATCGGGACGAGGCGTTCGTCGTGCCCCTCGTAGCGCTCGGTCTTGGGGCTCTGCACACGGAGCCGGCATCTCTCGAAGTCCACATCCCTCCACGTCAGGAGATGCGTCTCGCTGGGGACCCTAAGGCCCGCGTACCTCGCAAGGCCGAAGAGAAGCTTCCACTCGGGGTTCGGGCAGGCCTTGATCACGCTCTGGATCTCATCTGGAGTGACGTACCTGGAGTACTTGCTCGGGGTAGCCCCGGACTTCAGATCACCGAAGGGATTCTCGGAGATGACCTTCCGCTTGACGGCGGCAGCGACCATGGTCTTGGCGTTGCCGCTGTGCGTCTTGATAGCGGCCTCGGATAGACCTTGGTCCTTGAGTGACTTCCTCCACGCTATGGCTTCCTGGTCAGTGATCTTGCGGAGTTGGGTCGCGGGATCGAAGTACTCGAGCAACTTCGCTCTGGTCTGCTTGAGCTTGCGGACGCTCTCCGGCTTAAGCTCGCCCTCTCGCTCGTCGATGTACCGGTCCAAGGTTTCTGAGATCGACGCAGTGACGCGCGGTTGCACCAAGCCCGCATCTGCCAGCTTGGCGTACATCCTGTCGTCGAGCAACGCGAGCCATCTCGATGTTTCATCCGTCGGGACATGGGAATGAATGGATGCGCTCACGAGATCTTCAACTTTGATCTTCAGGGCGGCCGCATACCGCTGGGCGACCTTGCCCAGCGTGATGTGCTTGCGCTGTCCCGAACTATCCAGAAAGGTGATGAATCTGCTGCCGTTGGGTCGTTTGGTAATGCTGGCCATTCTCGCGGCCCTCCTTGGCGCAGTCAGGCTCCATGCTCGGAGCAGTTCAAGGCATGCCGAGCAATCTTCTTGCTGGCTCTGACACTGACACAACTGACAAAACCCCGATTCATGGCCGTGACGGCGGTTGTAAGGAGTGACCTAGGGGGTTGTGTCAGAATGGGGTTGGAACCCATTGAGACAAACACCATCGGAACGACGACCGCCGTTCGGACCCGGGGGGATCTTGAACGACTCCGCCTGGCCTGCATCGACGAGAACGGAGAGCTCTTCGCGGGCCTCAGCTGAAGTAGGGTGCGATCGCAGGCGCTGCCAATCACGGATGGATACCGCGCCGCCCCGCCGCTCGATCAGCTCACGCATGGTGCGGAGGTCTGCTTCCTCGTCGGATTCCGCCTGCAAGTCGTACACCCGAAGCATCTCGTCCTTGAACCACCGGGCCATGCGGATCCCAGCCCTGACGCTGGTTTCATCGACAGAGTGTGGATCCGCAACCGATTCGCCGCTGACGACGCGGACGAGGAAATGGATGAGAGCGAGCCTTGCCGCTGCCCCTTCGAGCTTGACGAGAGCTGCGGCCCTGTCGCCCGTGTAATCGAGCTGCTCACGCCCGTGCTCGTTCACGAACTGAACCCACAGCTCTTTCGCACCGGGATTCAGTTGCAAGATGAACGGGCACTGTTCACCTTGTTCATTCAGATTCATCTTGAGGCCGCAGAGATTTTCGAAGAGGAGATCCATCTCCATGCTCAGTGCAGGATCCACCTTTGCTTCGCGCCACTGCTTTGCGCGGCGCGGCGGATCGGCAATGAGAAACCTCGCGAAGAGGCCGTTGTCTCGGTGCTCTTGGCCGATGACTCGCTTCAGCACGTTCGGCTGGATTCCGCCCGCGATGCTGACGGCCCCGTACGGGATGTACATTGTCCCTGAACCTTTGCGGTCGTTGATCAACTCATCGGCGTCGTACATCTGAAGCCAGTGAGCAACATCGTCCTTGCCGCCGCCTCGTTTGTAGGTGCCGAACGCGAACCATCCGGAGAGCTCGTCCTTTACGAGCAGAACGCCCTTCGGGTTCTGCTCGAGCGTGACCATCAACGCTTCGACCGTCGTGTCCTGTACGCAGAATCGGGCTGCGACCGGCTTCGTCGGTGGCCCAGATGCACAAGATGGATCCTTGCTCCCAGCGCAGGACGGCGACGCTCTGCTCTCCAGAATCTGCCTTTCGTATTCTTGGCATTCACGCCGGTACTCTTTGAAGCGTGCCCGCTGGATCTTTCGAATCGGCTTCAGGGCGTGCTTCAGGGCGGGGGATTTCATGGTCCCCGATTCTCCGACGATAACCGTCCAGAGAACGGAGGGCGCTTCCCATTCAGAGTTCAGCGCGATGCGCGTGGAGTTCCCAATCGCGGACGCGAGAGTAGAAAGCAGTGGTAGCACAACGAACGAAACGTCGTAGCCGGACGATTCGGCGCACTGAACCACGTACTTGCGTACATCGTTTGGGAGTTCGGACACCGGGAACGGCTGGAACGCGCGAGACTTGGGTCGCGGTTCGGGTTCGGTGGCTTCAACGAGGTTTTCGATATCTTCGAGAATCGTTTCGACACTTCTTTCTGAGGGGTTACAGCACATCGGCGAGATCTCCCTTCTCTGGTAGATCGGGCCACCGATCGACAAGTCGAACAACACGGACTTCATCTGCGCCGGCCCTCTGGCAGAGCCGCAAAACGTCGGATGCGTACTTTTCACCTGCCGGATCGTTGTCCGGCAGAACAATCACAACCTTGTTTCTGAGCACGGACCAATCGGACAGGTCCGCGGCTCCGCTGCCCCCGGCGCTGGTAGTCGCGATCAGGCCGTGAGACCGTGCGGCTTCGGCAGTTTTCTCGCCCTCGACGACGTACACCCAGGCTCCGTCAGGCAGCGCGACGAGTTCCGGGAGGTTGAAGAGCGGGCGAGGAGCGTTCATCGCTCCAATAGCCCACACGCCGCCTAATCGTGTGAACGGACGAACCACTTTGCCCTTGGGGGAATCCCATCTCACCACCGCGCCGACGACTCCGTCAGTACGGTCTCGATAGAGCCAGGTCCGCGTGTGGGTCCAGTCTGGCTGCCGGACTTGAGTGATCCCATTGTCGAGAGCGGAAAACGTCCTTCGAGGCTTCTCGATGCCTTTCGGGATCTGAGCCGCAGCCTCCGTTCGCTTGGAGTGATTTACGTGTCGCGCCTTAGACGCCCGATCGGGCATGATGTCGCACATCCTCAGGCCGACTGCCTGAACGATTTGCGAGGCGGCGCACCCCGCAAAGCAGTACACGAGCACGCCGCCGTCGTCGCTCTCTCGGAATGAAAGCGACGGGGCTCTGTCGTCATGAGCCGGGCAGCGGGAGGACCACTCGTGGCCGGACTGCTTCGGGGTACAGCCTCTGGCGCGAAGGGCGGTAAGGAGTCGGTTCATCGGTGGGATCACTGCCCACCTCCCCGCTTGCCTTGCTCGATGAAGGCTCGGATGTCAGCGGGATCGAACCGGACGCTGCGGCCAAAGCGAACAGCCCGGAGCTTTCCCTCTTTGACGAGCGAACTGACAGTCCTCTCGGTCACACCGAGGATCTCGGCGGCCTCCCGATAGGTGATCAGAGGCTCGACCGCCGTATCAGGCGCCTTTGGTGAGGGGTCAGCGGCCATGCTGCACCCCCCCTCGAGCTGCGAGTTCGTCTACCGAACTGGCGAGAACCCTGACCGACCTGCCAATTGCCACGCGGGAGAGGGCCCCACTCTCGAGCAGCCTGCGGATGGTCATTGGCGATACAGCCAACCGTCGTGCGGCCTCCGGGATCGTTAGGGCAACTGGGGGTGATTCGAAAGTGTTGAGTTCCATATCTCGGTCCTACGCGGGGGCCGCACCATCGCGGCCCACACGTAAGACAGGCACACTGTCCCGCTTTTGAGATCAAGCGGGACAAAGCGGGACAGCATGTATCTCTCAACTTCGCCCGTGTTTTCTAGGCTTACCTCGAACACTCAGGTTTTCTTGTAGTGTCCCATCAAGTGGGACAACTTCAATTGAATGCCCTGTACGCCCATACTCCTTGGCGACCCGCCCAACCGTGGATTTACCAACCTCACACTGTTCGGCTATTGCTCGGTATGTCATCCCTTGATCGATTGCATTGAGAATCGATTGATCCTTTTCTGTCGTCGCGGCCAGCCTCAATAATCCACGACGGGTCTTCGGCATCTTCTGCTTTGAACCCTCCGTGATGCTGCGGTCGACCACAGCCTTTAACTCTGCGACTAGCTCGGAAGTGATCGCGTTATCGCTTGGGGCCGGACCATCCAGTCCGTGCATCTCAATCACCGCCACCAGCTCATCGCGGGCGAGGGCGAACCAGTTGCCAAGTTCCACCAATCTCGCAATGTCGTGATCGAGAATGAAGCGTGGATCCGAGATACCGACTACTAGCCGAGCAAAAACCAATTCGATCTCTTGCAATTTCGTGTGCAGTTCGATCGTCCTCGTTTGCCCCGATGCGTTTGGGAGCGTCGCAGCGTCCAATCCCTTCGTGCCCTCGCCCTGAATCGCGGTCCGTGCCACTTTGCAGCACTTCAACCCGGGGTTCAGAACGTTTTCCAGCAGCGCCTCTGTGCATTGTGCCGGCTCACTGGGTAAACGCAATTCTTGAATCGCATCCTCACTAGCCCGCATCGCATCCCACTGCTCTTTACGAGTCGCTCCATTGAGGGTCATGCTGTTCACTTGATGGAGCGATTCTTGGATCAGTACGTCTTTCATTTCCCGGTGTCGTTCTTTGGCCCGATTCCGGCTATCAGCCAGATTACGGAATAAGTGAGCATTCACGTAAACCGTACCTAGCCCATTCAATGCGTGAAGCAGCGTACGGGCCGGGTGTTCGGTTGTGGGTTCCAAGGACACTATGTTCCCGTTGGATAGTGGCTTACACGCGCGCTTCCGTGCCATCGCTTCACTCGCCTTTCTCGGGCCGGTCGGGAGGGGTCTTGGGGGCGAGTGACCGCCAAGACCCCAGCCCGATCCGTTCACCGGGGGATCAGTCCCAGTGCCCGTAGCCTCATTATTCCGCATTACTTGTCCCGCAGAGACGGGTTTTGACTACGAACCGACAGTTAGAACTCGACCGTTATCAATATCCACTACCACGCCAGCCTCCCCACCGTGCCCAAACGCGGCGAAGCGAGAGGGTCCAGCTCATCAGATCCCACGCCGAGACGCTCTGGGCGTGCGACTTCGTCCAGCAGCGGGTGCTGACAGTGAAGGGCTGGAAGGATGCGTACCTGCTCGTCTTCGTTAACGTCGCCACGCGGAGAGCGATCGCGACCGCGAGCACCGAGCACCCCGACGCCAGGTGGGTCGCACAGCAGGCTTCCAGCTTTAAGAGCATGACCGGCTTGAGCGGCTGCCGCGTCCTCACCCGCGACAGCGACACGAAGTTTGGCAAAGCCTTCGACGGGGCGCTGCGGGACACCGGCATCACCCCCGTCCGCCTGCCCCACTGCTCACCCAACCTCAACGCCCACGCCGAGCGCTTCATCCAGACCATCCAGACAGAGTGCCTCGACCGGTTCATCGTGATGGGCTGTGGACATCTCGACCATCTCACAAGTGAATACCTCGAGCACTACAACACCGAAAGGCCGCACTCAGGGATCGGGCATCGAGTGCCGGATTGGGAGAACCGGCCGCTCAGGCTGTCGGGCCGTGATGGCGAGGTCGGGTGCGGAACACGACTGGGAGGGGTGCTCAGGAGCTATGAAAGGGTGGCGGGGTGATATACTGTTCATGGATTGCCTAGCAGTTGAGCGACGGAGTGTTTGTACAGGAAGGCCCTCGGCTGAAACGGCGGCTTCATAAATACTGATGTTCGTCACGTGAGCGAAGGCGTGGCGCGAGTTCCGTGATCTGTTCCGGATCAAGCCCGAGTTCCCGGTAGTCGCCGAAGTCGCATGTCATCACGATGATCTGCAGGTCCTTCTTCACCAGGTTCAGCATCGCCAGCACCTGAGAGAGTCGGCCGGGGTCGGTGTTGACAAACGGCTCGTCCAGCACAACTGGCAGACGGCCGCCGTGCTGCTCCGCGAGGACTTGGGCGAGAGCGAGTCGAACCGCGACACCAACCTGCTCGCGTGCCCCCGCGCTGAGCCGGTCGAAGGAATCTTGTACTCGGTTGCGAACCAGCGGCTTGAGCGACAAAGCCCCCGAGCCGTCGTTCACAGTGAAGTCGAGTTGTGCGCCGCCGAAAACCACTCTGAGCAGTGGCTCAACTTTCTTGCGCAGGGGCTCCATGATCTGCCGGGTCATGTCTTCGCGGCAGTCCTTGACCGTTTGGAGCAGCAGCTGCATTGCCTGGGCTTGGGCATCCTGCCGGGCGAGTTCTTCGCGTGTGGATTCAAAGTGTGCAGATATGTCGCCGGTCTTTTCGTTGAGGCCGACGGCATCACTTGCTGTCAGTCGACCGAGCAACTGGTTCTGTTCGTTCTCAATCGTGCGTATCTCACCATCGGTGTTCTTGACTGCCTTGCTAAGACGTTCAATCTCGGCCGCGATGAGGTCGGGCTGGAGCGCGTCCAGCTTTGAGACTATGTCATCGCGCTTCGCTTTAAGCGAGACAACCGCGGCCGCCAGTGCTTCGATCGATGCAGTGAGTGCCTTGCTGTCGCCGTGGCACTTCGAGAGCACCTCGATCTGCCCACGGTCTTCTTCGTTTTGAGATTGGAACCCGTCGCGTTCCTGCACCTTGAGCTTGCGGTCTGCCTTTAGACTGGCCAGTTCCCCGTCATTAGTCTGAAGTCGTTGTCGCGTATCTTCGCGCGCCCGTTCGGCGTCATCTTGTTCGGCCTGAGCGGTACGCAGTGCTGTGTCGGCATCGTCGATGGCTTCCGGCAGTTCGGGGTCGCCCGCCTCGGTGTGCCGTGCGAGCTCGGCTTCGAATGTTTCGAGCGACTTGCTGGCCGCATCGACCTCGCGTTGGATCGACTCGATCCCATCCGGGGCCACGTCTTGAAGCCGCGTCTCCGCGAGTGTGAGCAGGCTCTCCAACTGTCCCCGGTCCCGGAGTTGCTGTTTGGCCGTTGCGAGCGAATCAAGCCCCAGTTCGATTAAACGGTCTCGGGTGTTGCGTCGTGCTGAAACCACACGTTCACGTCGTTCCTGTAGGTCTTCTCCGCCGGGCGTGATAAGTACCGTTGCTTCTCCATCCCCGATCGTGATGCGGGATTCTTGCTCGATCTGCCGCTCGTGGTCAACGCCGGCGTCGAGCGCCTCGGTGCTCCCACCTTGGACTAGCGTGATCGCGTGCCGGGAAGACATCTTGATTTTGGCGGAAGCTGCAGCCAACGCGGCCTCGACCTTTGACTGTTGAGTGTGTAGCTCTTGGAGCTGCTCGACATCCGTATCAGTGATCGGAAGGCCCGCGATTTTCTTGGCAAGCTCGTTGACTTCCTCGGCGTGGGTGGCGGCCTTATCCAGAGCAC
>CAXBOF010000054.1:0-8382 GCA_963977205.1 uncultured Phycisphaera sp.
CAGCCGCGACCGCGAGCAGCAGGAGCCCACCGGCAAAGAATCGGGCAGGCCCGGGCCGGATCCGGCCGCTGGCGATCGGACGGCTCTTCTTGCGGGGGTGCAGGGCGTCGCTCTTGCGGTCGGCGATGTCGTTGAAGACGTAGCACGCGCTCGATGCGAACCCGAACGCCAGGAACGCGCCGAGGACCTGGAGCCACCGATCCATCAGGGCCAGGCCGTACACCGGCCCGATGAGCACGAAGACACCCTTGCCCCACTGGTGGGGACGGGCCAGGCGGAGATAGTCCGCAAACACGGGCTTGGTGCTTTGGGTGTGCTCAGGCATGGGGGTATCCGGTGGATTCTAGATCGGCGCGCACGCCCCGCCAGACCGAGCCAAATGGCAAACTCTGGTGTTTACCGTCCGAACGCGATCCTCGTTCTCCGCAAGGTCGGACCCGGCTTTGAAATAACCAAAAGCGGGCCGTCCGAAAATTTCGAAGTCGAGCGTGTTTTCGTGGCCAATCCCCGAATCCGGCGCATATTGAAGGTGGAGAAGTGCAGAATCCGCTTGCTGTGCCGGAACCAATGTGGTGTCATGGCCGGAGAAGTGGTGTCCGAACGCCCGTAAACCACCTGGAGAGTGCGGTTTACGAGAATCGGATTCAGGAGAGATTCGGGGGAGTGAGGAGCTGGTTATGACCGGTGCGCGGTTTGTTTGCGCGTGTGCAGGTCTTGCGGTGTTTTCGTCAGCGAGTGCGGAGCCAATTTTGACTTCGTTTGAGTCGTTGACCCACGGCGAGATTATCACCACGCAATTTAGTGATGTCGGTATGTCCATCGCAGCTGAGAACTTCCAGTTCGCCGGCGCGATGCCTATCGCATTCAATAGCAATTTGCTCGGGACGTCCGATCCCGATCTGCAGGGGCCGTCCTGGTCCAAAGGCAATATCGCCCCGGGTACCAACCTGGGTAACCTGATCATCATCCCCGAGAACATGGTCGACGCCAATGGCGACGGCATCGTGGACGATCCCGACGACGAGGCCGCCCGCCCGGCCGGCGACCTCAAGTTTACCTTTGCCGATGTCATGACGGGCTTCGGCTTCGACGTCGTTGACATGGAAGGCCCCGTCCGCGAGATGACCTCGCTCGAGTTCCTCCTCTTCGGTGACTCGGTCGCCACCGTCGACTTCAACGAGTTCGTCACGCCCGGCAGCGATTTCTACGACTCGACCGTCAAGTTCGGCAACAACTCGGCCAACCGGATCTCGGTTCTCACGGCCGACGACCTCGGGATCAGCGGCTTCACAAGCGTCGTCATCCACGTCGGCGGCTCGGCTGCGTACGACAACATCGTCGTCATCCCGGCCCCAGCCTCTGGGTTGCTGCTCGGACTTGGCGGTTTCGCCGCGATCCGTCGCCGCCGCTAAGTACATTCAGAAACAACCATCTACACGCAGAGCGTCAATCTGGGCGCTCTGCGTGTCTTTCTATGCGCAGTCTTGACACGCTCTTCGTGCCTCCTTGACAGAACAAATCCACGCCACCGGTACCGTTTGACGACTCGGAATTTGCTCCCACGTGGGTTGGGAGGCCAGAGAGATCCATCTGAGTCCAAACGCACGCGTGACATCATGAATCACGCAGGGAGAGACAGACATGCGCAGCGCGATTCTTGCAGCAACCGTCATCGCAGCCGGCTCGGCTTCCGCTCAGATCCAGATCACCGAATGGGCTTACTCCGTCGAGGGCGGCGAATATGTTGAGTTCACCAACGTCGGCGGCGTCGCCATCGATATGACCGGATGGTCGTACGACGACAGCAACCCGGTCGCTGGCACGCTCGACCTTTCCGCATTCGGCCTGGTTCAGCCGGGCGAGTCGGTTGTGATCACCGAGGCCACTGAATCCGCGTTCCGCATCAACTGGAACCTGGCCGCCTCGGTCAAGGTCATCGGCGAGTACACCAACAATCTGGGCCGTGGCGATCAGATCAACCTCTTCGACGCCGGCGCAACACTCGTCGACGTTCTGACGTACGGCGATCAGGACTTCGTCGGCTCCATCCGCACGCAGGAAGTCAGCGGCAACCCGATCAGCGCGGCCGCCCTCGGTGCGGACGACGTGTACCAGTGGCAGCTCTCGTTCGTCGGCGATAGCTACGGCAGCTACACCGCCCTCACCGGCGAGATCGGCAACCCCGGCTCGTTCAACATCCCCGCGCCCGCCTCGGCCGCTCTCATGGGCCTGGCCGGCCTCGTTGCCGGTCGCCGCAAGCGCTAATCCGGTCCAATCGATTCAATGAATCGCAAAAACAAACAGCGGGCGGCCCTTTTATGGGTCGCCCGCTGTCGTTGTGGCGGACGCATGGCGTCCAGGGGCTTTAGTCGCAGCCGGCGTTGTAGTTGCTGACCCAGGCGCTGAAGTCCGCCGGCGAGCAGACGCCGTCGCCGTTCTGATCGCAAGCCGGGCCCTGCGTGTTGAAGGCCGCGACCCATGCGGAGAAGTCGGCCGGCGAGACGATCCCGTCGCCGTTGGTATCGGCCAGGCACTCGTTGGTCTCGCCCGGACGCTCGATGGCGCCCATGTCGACGATGTACGAATCGCCCATGCCCGTGTCGGGCGTGCCCGTGTCGTCGGCGAATCGCGCGTTGCCGAGGAAATCGGTGTCGAAGCCCGCCGGCACGAGCGCGTTGTCGCCCGCATCGACGCCGTGTGACATCTCGGCAAGTGTGAAGTCGCCAGCGCCGACGTCCACGAAGACGGGAGGATCAGTGATGACGGTCAGCCCGCCGACAATCGGTCCGCTCGACAGACTGTCAAAGCCACTTGCGAGGTTGGTCGTGGCATCGATGATGCCGGTGTCAGTCGACCAGAACGGGAGCTTGTTGCCCGAGCCGGTGAATGTCATCAGGTTGTTGCTGGCGATCGCGCCGAAACCGGAGAGATCAGACCCGGTCGTGATGACCGCACTGGCGCTGCCGTGAGCACCGGTGGAGCCGAATGAGCCCGAGCTGCCGCCGCTGCCGGATGGACCCGTCGAGCCGGTGCTGCCGCCGATGCCCGCGCTTCCGCCGGGACCGCCAGCGCCAGCCGAGCCGCCGCCGCCCGGGTTGCCGCGCACACCGCCGGTTTGGGCTGTCGCTTCGTAGACAGTGTTATTGGCTATGAGAGCGGCGCTTCCCGGATCGATCACCCGGAAGAGCTGGACACTGCCGGTGACTCCGCCGTTTCCGCCGTTGCCACCCTTGCCGCCGTTTCCGCCCCTTCCGCCTGTGCCCCCGTTGCCGAAGACACCCGGTGCGCCCTTGCCTCCTCGACCGCCGTTGCCGCCGCGTCCGCCCGAACCGCCCATGCCGCCTTTGCCGCCGGTTGGATAGAGAACAAGGTTCTGCGCGATGAGCGTGTCTGCCGAAGTATCAGCGAAGATGACAATCGTGCTGCCTCCGTTGCCGGCGTGTCCGCCGCGACCGCCCGTTCCGCCGCCGCCGCCGGTCCCGGGCGAGCCGCCGACACCCGCGTCAGAGCCTGTCCCGCCGTTGGAACCGTTGCCGCCGTTGCCGCCGCGACCACCATCGCCGCCCTGCAATTGGTAGAACCGCGAATTGGTGACGTGCAAACGATCAACGTTCTGTGCATCAATGCCGGTGACACCCTGCGCGCTGCTGCCGGCCCCGCCGGTTGCACCTGTTCCGCCGTTGCCGCCATTGCTGCCGTTGCGTCCGCGGAACGGGCCGATGACACATTTGTCGACGTCAAGGTCGGTGCCGTTGCGAGCGACGATCGGATACCGGCGTGAGCCGTGGGTCACACTGAATCCGGCGGAGTCAAAGACCTCGCACCCGACCAGCGAAACATCCGCATCGTCGGCCTCGATGCCAATAGCGAGAACATCAGATATGAGAGCATAATTCAGATCGGCGGTTGAACCATCAAGGAGCTTCAGCCCGTCCCACGATCCGTTGATCGGGAAGAAGACCACCGGCTCGGCATCCGTGCCGTTGATCGTGATCGTCGCGCCGTCGGCGATATTGACCTGGTACCCAGTATCGACGACCACCTGCGCCCCGGCCCCAATAGTCAGGGTCCCGGTGTAGGTCGTGTCGTCATTGATGATGAGCGTCCCGCCGGGAGCGATGACGACATCGCCCGGAACCGTGGTCTGCCCGATCGAATTGGTTGCCGAAAGGGCCGCGAGCAACGCAGCGGCTGTGATGTGATGCCTGGCCATGATGAAATCTCCGTGTCTGGTGTGGTTGTCGGGACCAAATGCCCCGGCAAACCCAGACGCGACGACCAGCTGTGGGGCGCATCACGGCTACAGATCCAGATCCTAAAAACTTGCCTATCGTCGTACTCCCCGGGCCGGTGGTACATCCCGGAGCCGATCAGAACCTAATTTGGAGAGGGATTTCGCACATGTCCGGTCTCATTCAGCCGCACGGCGGCACACTCGTCAACCGCGTCGCAGAGGGCTCAAAGCGGGACGAACTCGTCAAAGAAGCCGCCTCGCTCCCCCGCATCGACCTCTCCGCCAAGCAGTCCTGCGACGTTGAGATGATCGGCATCGGCGCCTTCAGCCCCCTCACCGGGTTCATGGGTTCCAAGGACTTCAACTCCGTCATCACCGATATGAAGCTCGCCTCGGGCGACATCTGGCCCATCCCGATCACCCTCAGCGTCTCCAAGGACAAGGCCCCGGCCGTCGGCAGCCGCGTCGCCCTCTACGCGCCCAACGGCACACTCCAGGCACTCATGACCGTCGAAGAGGTCTATGACCACGACCGCGCCAAGGAAGCCACCATCTTCTTCGGCGGGGCCGAGGACGACGGCAAGCACCCCGGCGCCGAGGCCGTCAAGGCCGAGGGCGATACCTGCCTGGCCGGCCCGATCGATGTCGTCACCGTCTGCGTCGACCCCAACGGCCCCGAGGCCTTCCTCGACTTCCGGCTTACTCCCGCAGAGACCCGCGCCGAGTTCGAGAAGCGCGGCTGGAAGACCGTCAGCGCCTTCCAGACACGCAACCCCATCCACCGCGCCCACGAGTATCTCTGCAAGTGCGCCCAGGAAATCACCGACGGCATCCTCATCCACCCCCTCGTGGGCGAGACCAAGCCGGGCGATATCCCCGCCGATGTCCGCATGCGCTGCTACCAGAAACTCATCAGCGAGTACTTCGTGCCCGAGACGACCATGCTCAGCGTCATGCCCGCGGCCATGCGCTACGCCGGTCCGCGCGAAGCCATTATCCACGCACTCGTCCGCAAGAACTACGGCGTCACGCACTTCATCGTCGGCCGTGACCACGCCGGCGTCGGCAGTTACTACGGCACTTACGACGCGCAGACCATCTTTGACAAGCTCGACAAGGCCAACCTCGGCATCGAGCCGCTCAAGTTCGAGCACGCCGCCTACTCCAAGAAGGCCCAGGGCATGGTCTCGGGCAAGACCTTCCCCAAGCTCGAGGGCGATCAGATCTTCCTCTCGGGCACCAAGGTTCGCGAGATGCTCGGCAACGGCGAGCGCCCGCCCGGCGAGTTCACCCGCCCCGAGGTCGCCGACATCCTGATCGACTGGGCCACCAAGGCCTGATCATTGGGATAACCTGATTCAAAGGAGCCGCGTGTGTAAGCACGCGGTTTTTATTTTTGCACACTCATACTGCTCACAACTCAGTCGTTGTATCTTGAGCCTCAATCCCGAGAGCGAGTCGCCTCGGCAAGAAGAAACCCCGGAGTCGCTCGATGCCCCAGACCACGCCGCTTGCCTCAATCGATTCGGTACAAGACGACTTCGGCTTGCTCATCACACAGCACATCGATCAAGTCTTCCGGATCATCATGCCCGGGCCAGGGGTCGAGATCGAGTCCGATTTTCTCAGGCTTGTGACAGGAGAGCAGCACCCCTTCGGGAATTTCATCTGCATGTCGCATCCCGTCAGCGCGACAAGCACCGAGCGGGCGCTCCAGCCGCTGCTCCACTGCAACGCGCCCGCAGCGGCCCTGTTCGTTGGCCCGATGGACGACGACGTTCATCAGACACTCGTAGCCAATGGCTTTGAACGCCACGGCGGCATGCCCGCAATGGCGGTCGACATCGACAAACTGCCTGATACAACATTGCCCGACGGGTACACCTTCGAGCGCGTCAGCCGGCGTGACCAGCAGGAAGTCTGGGGCGACGTCTTCGCCCGAGGCTACGAGCTGCCACCCCGCGTCGGGGCCGCTTTCGCCGGCGGAATCACCGGCGACCACGCAGATGACGCAACCATCCAGTACTTCTGGATTCTCAAGGATGGCACACCGGTCTGCACTTCGCTCGCCTACTTGGACCACGGCGTCGCCGGAATTTATGGCGTCGCCACAATCCCCGAAGAACGAGGCAAAGGACTCGGTGCACACGTCACCGCAGAACCCCTGCGCATCGCGCACAAACTCGGCTACAAGATTGGTGTGCTCCAGTCATCTGAGGCCGGCTACCCCGTCTACAAACGCATCGGATTCTCAGATCACGGCGAGATCCCGCTCTATATCCGCATGCCAACCTGACCCACACGGTCACATCGATTTAACATAATCCACGAGCTGATCCAAAGCCGTCCCCCAGCCGTCATAAAATCCCATCTCCTCGTGCTGCTTGCGCTGCTCTTCGCTTGCGTGCACCGCGATCGCCGTGTATTTCGTGCCACTGTCCGCAGGTTCGAGCAGCACGTACGCCGTCATGAAAGAACTGGCGTTGGGGCGATAGCCCGGCCCGAGCGCATCGGTAAACACCAGCCGACGGCTGGGCACAACCTCAAGAAAGCACCCGTTGCTCGCGGGCTGGACCTCGCCCTCGGGCGAACGCATCGTCGTGCGGAAGAGCCCGCCCGGGCGCAGGTCGATCTCACACTCGATCGTCTCCCAGGGCTTGGGTGTGAACCACTTCATGACGTGTTTCGGCTCCGTCCACGCCCGCCAGACCAACCCGGGCTTCACATCCACAACGCGCTCAAGCACAAGGTCGAGCTTCGGATTGATCTCAGGCATCACACTCATGAGTCGTCCTCCATTGTTTCGAGATACGCATCGAGCTGATCGAGGCGCTTCTCCCACATCGTGCGCTGCTTCTCAAGCCAGCCGGAAGCCCGCTTGAGCTGCTTCGGGACAAGACGCACCGTGCGCACGCGCCCGACCTTCTCCGAGGTCACCAGCCCGCCCCGCTCGAGCGTCCGCAGGTGTTCCATGAACGAAGGCAGGGCCATCTCGAACGGCTCTGCGAGCTCGCTCACCGCCATCGGACCCCGCCGGAGCTGCTCGATTACGTCCCGGCGCGTCTCATTTGCCAGTGCGGCAAAGGCCAGATCAAGAGTGGGGGACTTGGCAACCATGACCAGAATATAAGCCGGCCTTATACTTAGGTCAATACCTAAGTATTATTTCCGTCGGTTCCTGGCCGCGTCCCGGACGAACAGGATCACGCCCGCCCAGATCAACGCAAAGCTGATCGCCCGCGTCACCGAGAACGGCTCGCCATAGAACAGCCCGAACGCGAACTGGATCGTCGGCGTGATGAACTGCAAAAACGCCATCGTCGACAACGGCAACTTCTTCGCACCCATCGCAAACAGCAAGAGAGGCGTGCACGTGATCGCACCCGCTGCAAACAGCAGCACCGATGTCCGCGGCCCGTCCTCCACGAACGCGAGCTGCTGTGTTGCTGAGAAATACAGGTACCCAAGATACCCGAGCGCGACCGGGAACAGGAGTGACGTCTCAAACATCAGCCCCGCCAACGGCCCGGGATGCGCCTTCTTCCGCACCAGACCATAGAACGCGAACGTGATCGCAACCGTAAACGCCACCAGCGGCGCTCCCTCGCGCAGTGTCATGTAGCCCACGCCCAATGTCGCCAGCGCTACCGCGATCCACTGCAGCCGCCGTAGCCGCTCACCCAGAAAGACCATCCCCAGCACCACACTCAGCAGCGGGTTGATGAAGTACCCCAGGCTCGCCTCGATCACGTGGTCATTGGCAATCGCCCACACGAACGCGAGCCAGTTGATGCTGATCAACACCGCCGAGAGCGACATCGCACGCCACGCACTCGGCGAGCGCACCAGGGCAGTGAAGTTGCCCATCCGACCGGTCAATGCCAGAAGCATCGCGCAGAACGGCACGGCCCAGACGATCCGGTGCGCCAGAATCTCCGTCGCTGGCACGTGCGCCACCGACTTGAAGTACACAACGAAAAGCCCCCAGAGCACGTACGCCCCGACCGCGCACGAGATCCCGCTCGCCCCCGCCAGCTGCGCCTTGCCCGCCAACCCGGCTTCAACCGTCGTCTCGCTCGTTGTCAATGGCCCGTAAACCCCTGCCGTAAAGACCTGTATGCAGCAGACTTGAGGCCTCAACCAAAGAC
>CAXBOF010000055.1:0-8365 GCA_963977205.1 uncultured Phycisphaera sp.
AACACCGGGGACATCGACCGCGTGTTCGAGCGAGAAATGCTTGAGGTACTGAGATTGCTCGCGGATCGCGCGTGGACCAAAGCGCGCTCCGGGTCGGAACGTGACTCCGCCGTCAAACGGCGCGCCGACGATGGCCCAATCGATGGCTTTGCCCACGGACTTGGCGTCTTCGAGTCTCGGGTAGCGCCCAAATGTCGCGATGCCACCGAAGCGTGGCTGGATGCGCGCGTTCGGGAGTTCGGTCTTGCGTGTGCTCACGACTTCACTCCGAGCCATTTCGGGTCGAACGAGACGCCCTGCGGCAAGGCTGCCTCGGAACCCGTTTCGACCATCGAGGCGACGGGGTAAGCGCAGTAATCGAGACTGACCGAACCCGCGGGGCGGTGGTTGCCCGATTGCCCGAGTCCGCCGAAGGGAAGTTTGCTGCTGGCGCCAGCGGTGCCCGCGTTGACGTTCACGCACCCGGCCCGGGACTCGGCAATGAAACGCCGCTGGGCCTCTGGGTCTGTGGTAAAGATCGCCGACGCGAGACCATACCGGGTGGCGTTGGCCTGCTGGATGGCCTCGTCGAGATTCGCGACCGAGGTGACGCGGAGCAGAGGTCCAAAGACCTCCCGATCGCAGCCGCAATCATCGGAATCGTCGGCCACGAAGCGATCGACACGGATCACGCCCGGCGTGATGTAGTGGCCATCGGTTGAGCCATCCGTCGAGCGAGGCTCGCAGCGGAGCAATGCCTCGCCGCCCGTCGCGATGAGTTTCTCCTGGAAACTCAGCACCGCGTCGCGGGCCTGCGCCGAGATCAACGGCCCGATGAAGACGGGGCTCTCTGATCGCGGGTCACCCACCACGATCCGCTTGGCTGCCTCGACGACAGCGTGCGTAAACCGCTCGGCGATCGACTCGTGCACGATCAGGCGTCGCGTGCAGGTGCAGCGCTGCCCAGTCGTGATGAACGATGCGCGGACCACTTCGATCGCGGCCTGCTCGAGATGCGCATCGGGCATGACGACCGTCGGGTTGTTGCCACCGAGTTCGAGCGCGACGATGCGCCCGGGGTGATCAAGGTTCGCCTCGAGGATCTTGCGACCGACGGGCCAGGAACCCGTAAACAGAATGCCGTCAATGTCGGTGTGGGTGGTCAGCTTGACCGCGGTCTCGGCGGCACCTTGAACCAGATTTACGACACCCGGCGGCGCACCCTCGGCCTCGAGGGCTTCGCTCAACATCTCGATCAGTGCCTGGCCGGTCGCGGGCGTTTTCTCGCTCGGTTTGAGCACACCCGTTTGGCAGATGCATAGGGAAGTTGTACGGCCCGATGACAGCCATGACGCCATGCGGGCGGTAGTTGCACTGCCCGGTGCGCGAGGCGGTGATATCAAAGCCATACGGCTTGACGCGGTGGAATCCGCCGAACTCAGAGTCGTCGAGCGTGATATCGACCTTGCCCGCCAGGATGCCGGCCTCGGCCTGCGAGTCCCACATCGCCTTGCCGGTTTCGTCGGAGATCAATTCGCCCAGTTGCTGCTTGCGCTCGGTGGCGATCGCCTGATACCGGCGGAGCACCGCGATACGTTTCTCGATGGGCCACTGCGACCAGATCGGCAGCGCCTTGCGTGCCGCGGCGACGGCTTCATCAACATGCGAGAGCACCGGCGCGCCTTGCCAGATCGTTTGCGAGGGACGGGCCGGATTGACTGAACGGATCGAATCACCCGAGATCGAGCGGAACTCGCCCGCGATGAGATCACTGGGTGCATTCTTCAGGGACGGATGGATGCTCAACGCTTGCTCCCGGATTTACTGGTCTTTTTGCGTGTCGTTTTCTTTGTTGTCGATGCTACATTCGCGGCGGGTTTGGCGAAGAAATTCATCGGCGTGACACCGACCTCGTCGCCCTTCTCGACTTCCAAGGCCTGCATGCATTCCTTCGTCAGACTGATCGCGTTGCCGTCGACAAGACTGACTTTCTCGTGGATCGCCAGGAACTCGCCGTCGGAATCGAGCTTGCTGACGATGCACATCTCGGTGCACTTGGTGGCGGCGACCGCGTTTGCGACGGTGCGTGTGTGCGTGTTCGCCACGGGGGGTATCTCATCGGTTTTGACGTCGAGGTGCGGACCGCCATCGAACGGGTCGACGAAGTTGCGGTACTCGAAGCCGAGGCGCTCGAGCATCGCACGCGCAGACTTGGTTTCGCTGTGCACCTGTGCGACCGCGGCTCGGGCGTTCGGCGGCAGCAGCGAGAGGTAGATCGGATCCTTGGGCAGGAGCGACGTGATGAACTCCCGGCTGTACTGACAGAATCGGTCCGCCTCGTCATAGCTGAGCGAGACAAAGCGGCGGCCCAGGTAATCCCAGAAGAGGCTGTCGCCCTCGGGCGAGATCGGAGCCATCATCTCGGCGAGCACGCGGTCAGCAAAGAGCGAGCGATGCAGACCGATCATGTGGAATCGGATCATGCTGAGAAAGAGCCCGAGCTTTTTCTTGTGACCTCTGAACGATGGCTGGAGGATGAGCCCGCCGATCTCGGTTGGCGCCGACTCGTCGAGATACAACTCGGCAACGGTGTGCGACGTCCCGGTCTGGAGACTCTGGCTGAAGAAGTGCCGCTGCGAGAGCTTGAACGAGACGTTCGGGTTGCCCGGGCCGCCCATCTTGGCGAGTACCTGGCTCGAACCCAAAGGCTGGCCCGATTCGGTATCTTCGAGCACGAACATGAAGAGGTCCGCTTCGTGCGTCGTTGCACCAAGGCCGCTGAGTGATTTGTCTGATTTGACGGTTTTAAGAACCGATTCTGGTATGTCCTCGGTTTCGTAGCCCTCAACGCCCCCGGCGGCCTTGAGGAACGTGTTGCGGCTATGGACGATCTTGGCCTGGATGATGTCTTTGTCCGGCGGCAGATTGATGAAATGAACCATCTTGGCCAGCTTGTGCAGCGTCGGGACGTCCGTCAGCTTTGCGCGTCGAATCAGATACATACCGGCCTCCCGTGGCCTGCGCGTCGTTCACTCGAAAGCGGGGACACGCTTACCCGCGGGCGGAAGTCAATTACCCGGCGACCTTGGCAAACCCACGCTCGATGCACTCAAAGATCCTGGGCCAGTGCTCATCCTTGAGAACGGGCACTGGCGGGAGCATGCGAACGTGGAACGGGCCATGCCCGCACCAGAAGACGATCGCGCCTTCGTCGAAGCATGCCTTGCAGGCCGCCATGACCTTGTTCTTGTCGCCGCCAAAGGGCGTCATCCGCATCATCCCGCCCATGCCGCCGGCGATGCCGCTCTGTTCGGGCACAGCGGGGAACCACGAGGGGTGCTTCTCGGCGAGCAGCTTGACGTGCTTTCGGAACTGGTCGTGGTGATGGTTGAGCTTGCCGGACTGGCCGTAGAGATCGCCGTCGCGGAGCATCTCAAGGATGCGTGTGCCGGTCGAGAAATCCTGGCTGGCGCCGGTGAACGTGCCAGAGAGCAGGCCGGCCCGGGGGCTGTATTCCTTGGTGTATAGAGCAGCACAGGCCTGTGTCATTTTGCCGACACAGAAGACGTCGATGTAATCGCCGAGATCCAGCGTCTCGTAGGCGAACATCTCCTGCGTGCGCCCGAACGACTGGATCTCGTCGTCCCAGATCGCGATGTTGTGCTCGCGGCAGATGTCCATGAGCGCGACGAAGAACTCACGCGGCGCGACATTGAAGCCGCCCTCGCCCTGGAGCAGCTCGAAGATGAAGCACGCGTGCTGACGCGGGTAGCGGGTGATGTACTCGCGGAGCTGATCGCAAGCATGTTCGATGAACTTGGCTTCGCCGCCGGCGCGGGCGACGTTGGCCTCGGTCCAGAATGGCATGTAATCGATCTGCGTAGAGAGCGGGATGCCGTCGCGGCCGGCGGCCGAGTCGCCGATCTGAGCCATCGTGATGGTGCGGCCCATGAAGCAGTCTTTGAACGCAATGACCCGGCTGGCCGGGGCGTGCTTCTGGTAGCACACTTTGAGGGCGCTCTCGTTGGCAACCGCGCCTGACGTGGTGATGAAGCACTCGGAGAGCCTGCTGTTTCGGCCGGCGAGTTCGAGGAGCAGCTCACCGAAGCGGAACGCGTCGAAGTTCGACTGCAGGTTGCCGTGCTTGGCGGTGTCCTGGATGCTCGACTCGAGCGAAGCACGGACGAGCTCGGGGTGGCTGTGGCCAAAGAAGTGGACACCGATGCCGGTGACGAGGTCCCACTTGACTGAGCCGTCGGCCATCTCGACGAGTGGGCCGTTGCCCGCGCCGCTGCCGAGTAGCGGGTAGAGCAGGGCTCGCCCCTTGACCTTGGCAGCACGGTCGAGAAGCTGCTGATAGTCGTCCTTGAGGCCATCGATTGCGGGCCGAATCTCGGTGATGGTCGCCGAGTGCTGCTGCACATGGGCGACGATCGAGTCGATCGCAGACTTGATCGCGCCGTCGGCGGCAAGCTTGGTTCCAACATTCTGGCTCATCATGGTCTCGGACATCGCTCACTCCGGGTGTTCAGCGGGAATCTGCCCGGTTCATCGACCACTTCAGGGGTGATCTGAGGGGGGAACCGCCGAAGGACGCTCGGGGCGAGCGCCCACCCCTCATTGTTGGCAGAGACGCATCAGAAGGACAGCCATGAGCTGGCAGCGTTCGACGAGGCTTGTAAGGTCGATCCACTCGTCCGGGGTGTGAAGCCCACCCCCACGCACGCCCAGGGTGTCGATCGTCGGCAATCCCGCGTCCTGCATGATGTTGCCATCGCAGACGCCGCCGGTTTTGGCGAAGGGAAGCTGCTGGCCAAGAGCCTCGGCGACCGCTTTTGCGCTCTCCGCGAGCGCACGTGTGGTCGGGATCTCGGGCTTGGCCGGGCGGTTGAAGCTCCGGTGCACGCTCACCTTTGGCAGCGTTTCGCCGCTGGTAGCCAGCGCATCGAGCATCGCACCAAGTTCATCTGCTCTTGGTTGATCGGGGAACCGCACGTTGCCAAAGGCAGTGGCATGGTCGGGCACGGCATTGGCGGCGTTGCCTCCCGTGATCGGCCCGACATTGGCGACCATGCCCCGCTCGGGCTCGGGCATCTGCCCGATCTTGACGAGAATCTCACCAAGCTTCGTGACCGCTGAGATGCCCTCGGTAAAGGCCCGGCCGACATGGGCCGCCTTGCCCTCGACCTCAACCAGGAACTGCCCCGAACCCACACGCTCGATCGCCAGTTCGCCCCCCGCCAGCGCCGGCTCGATCGCCAGCCCAAAGTCGTGATGCTTTGACGCCTCGCGGAGCGCCGACTGCGAGTGGTAAGTCCCGGTTTCTTCATCCGCGTTCAAAAAGAACGACCACGAACACTCGACACCCGCCCCGGCGAGAGCTTCCAGTGCAGCCACCGTGATGACGAGCCCGCCTTTCATGTCGACGCAACCGGGACCGGTGGCGGTCTTGCCGTCGGGTGCAATCGTCAGCTCATTGAACGGGCTTTCGGGGTCGTGCACGGTGTCGAGGTGCCCTGCGATCAGCACCGATGGCATGCCCGGCTTGCGGTTCGAGCTGAGCGAAGAGGGCGGGATCTGCAGCTGCGAACCGAGCCACTCGGGCTTGGGCTCGCCGGGCGTCAGCTCCGTCTTGGCGCCGATGGCCTCCAAGCGGTCGGTCAGCAACTTGCGGGAACGTTCGATCGCCTTGAGATTTCCACCGCCGGTGGGCGTGCCGACATGCAGCTTCAGGTCTTCCAGCAGCGCATCGTACTTCTTGGCGATGATATTGCAGACGGCTCTTTCGCTGTCACTGATCACAACTCTTCCGATCGTCAGGAGTTCATGTCTGGGCGTTTGATCTCACCGAGGTCGAGCACCACGCCATCGGGCTGGTAGAGATCGACGCCGAGCGTTTCCTCATCTAGAGCGGTAAAGACCAGACACGCCCGGCCGTACCTGGCAGCGTAAACCATGTCGCCGTCGCTGGGGCCCGCGTACCGGCCGCTGCGCACGCTCTGAACGTGGAAATGGTAGTGCGCCAATGCGGTTGTGCTATCGGTGAGCATCGCGGGCGAAGCGACGAAGCTGGTGTCGCTCTCGCGCATCACCGGCGTGGGCGCGTAGAGCGCCGCCACATAGATCGTCGGCTCGTTGCGGACAATCGAGATCCGCACGATCCCGCCGTACTCGGTCGATGTGTCGGCCCGGTCTTCCTCGGCCTGATCGAACAGCGCCGATCGGATTCGGCTTGTGTGGAACGCATCGTCCACCACGAGCGCTGCCAGCAAATCGGGCCAGGCCATTTTGTCCTGGTGAGAGCTCAAATCTTCGGAACGGAAACGGATGATGTCGGTCGCCCTTCTGCGGTGCTCGCGAGAGGCCAGTCTTGAATCGAGCTCGGCGAGCAGCTCGGCCCGGGTTGCTTGAAACCACTCACTGCGGTTGGCCTTGGCCCAGCGCAGCGCTTCGAGGTGACGGATACGGATGCCCCGCCGCTGCTGCGTATCCAGCGAGGCGACCGCAGCAGCCGTGGACTCCCACCAGCCCTTGGCCCCGACGCCCTTGCCCTCGTGGAGTTCGGTGAGCCATTCGAGTTCCTCGCCCGTGAGCGGGATCGTGCGGAGTTCCAGAAGCCCCCGGCGAAGCGCGGTAAGCATGGGGTCGTTTTCCGGTGGCGGCTGATCGAGCAGACCGCTGAGGAGCCCCACCCTCATCTCGCCATTGACATCGAGACGTGAGAGCAGGTTCCAGGCGTCTCTGCGGATCCGCGAGCCGAGCTGCGCATCCGAGGTCGGGCTGTGCTCGACGAAGGAGTCAAAGACGATCTGCTCGATGTCTTTCTCTTTGTAGAGTTCGAGCAGAGCCAGATTCTCCGGACGGGCCGCGTCCGGGATGGAGCGATCGATCTTGGAGAATGAGCGAACTAGTGCCGGCGTCGCCTCGACCCAGTTGTGCCGCACGATGTGCTGCGACAGGACGTGCCTGATGCCCTGGTCGGTCTCGGTCGGGAGCAGCCCCAGAACAAGCACAAGCCCTTCGTGATCGCCGAGGAGCCCGCCATCACCGATCAGCTGGTCCAATGCCACCGATCGAAGCTGGGTTGGCAGGCGACGCATCCAGGCGATGTCCTTGAGAGCCGTCTCAGCCTCGGCCTGAGAAACCGTCCCCGATTCAATCGCGCTTGCGACTTCACCCGTCAGCGTGACCCTTGTGGCGACCGCAACCTCGGGGTTGCGGATGTCCTCGAGCAGATCACCCGAGACCTTGGGTTTCCGGCTGGCGCAGGCGGTTAGGAGAACGCAACCGAGAACGACTAGCCCATAATGGCCTATCATCCGGCGAACCCGGTTCCCGCCCCCCGAGGGTGCGCGTCCTGCGGGCCAAGGTCGATCAGTCATGCAAGCAACCCTTCCAATCCAAGATCGTGTCGTTCGGATCCTCAACCTGATCCGGCCCGCAGTCCAGTCCGACGGCGGAGATGTGGAACTCATCGACATCAGCGACGATGGTGTCGTGAAAATCAGGCTCCACGGCGCGTGTGTCGGTTGCCCCTCGAGCAGCGTGACGCTCAAACTTGGAATCGAGCGGAATCTCAAGGAGCACATCCCTGAGATAACCTCTGTTGTCGCCGTCGATTAGGGTTTTTCACAAATTCTATTTCGGATTCTGGCCGGGTCTCGCATCCGACAGGCTTTTCCGCTATGCTTGCGTCACAGTGGAACGGCGGGACTCGTAACCGTCGGGCCGGGGGAAAGCAAGGATGTTGGTAATCACGCGCCGGGAAGGCGAAGAAGTCGTTATAGGAAACCCCGAAAACCCCATCGGCGTGGTGCGTATCGCGTCGATCAAGGGTGATCGCGTGCGAGTTGCCTTTGAGTTCCCGCGCGAGGTCTCGGTCCATCGCCGTGAGGTCGCCGACCAGATCGTTGCCGATGCCAACGGCGTCGTACTCGAAGTCGTCGCGGCCACGCCGACACGCCCGGGCGATGAGCACGTCGACCACAGCCACGCCAATGGCAACGGCTCGGCTCGCACCGCGCGCTCGACCGCCGGGCGTCACGCCGACGCCGCCAGCCGAGATTCCTGAGACTCACTCCTAAAACTCGCTGAACTACCGATCCACTGACCGGCCCACCCGATTATTCGGGCTTGCCGCCGGACATGTCGTAAACCCAGCTCTCCACAGCACGGTCGAAGTCGAGCACTTCACCATCCTTGAAGAACAGCTTGAGCTCACGCTCAGCCGCCTCGGGGCTGTCCGAGCCGTGAATGAGATTGAAGCTGTTGGAGACACCAAAGTCGCCACGGATCGTGCCCGACTCGGCGTTGGAGCCAAAGGTCGCGCCCATCATCTTGCGGCTGACAGCGATGGCGTTGTTGCCACGGATCGCCAGCACCAAGA
>CAXBOF010000056.1:0-8319 GCA_963977205.1 uncultured Phycisphaera sp.
GCAGGACCTGCGTCGCAAGGTGAGTACCGAAGACCAGATCATGCAGGCCGACCCGGTTATCCGACGGATTGCTCGCGATATCTCAGAACACTACCGCAACTTCCTGCAGGGGACCGGCCTCAAGGCTCAGCTCGTAGCACCATCCAAGGCTGCAGCGATCCGCTACAAGCACTGGCTCGACGACCTCGGCGAGGTTCGCTCCGAGGTCTTGATCTCCCCGCCGGACGACCGAGAAGGCGATGAGGACATCTACAAGCCAAACCGCGAGCTCGTCAATCGATTCTGGGACGGCGTGTTGCAGAGATTCGGGACGGATGTCCAGTACGCCAAGCAGCTCATCAACTCCTTCAAGCACGGCGACACCGCGGATCCGGAGAGCGATGCCCCCGAGATCATGATCGTCGTGGACAAGCTCTTGACTGGATTTGACGCCCCAGAGAACACGGTGCTCTATCTAGGCCGAAAGCTCAGGGAGCACAATCTCTTGCAGGCCATCGCTCGTGTGAACCGGTTGGCGACCGGCAAGGAGCGTGGATACGTCTTGGATTATCGAGGCGTCCTCGAAGAGCTCGATGATGCGTTCGCCATGTACTCCCGAGATCCTAATGACCCGGAAGCGGCGGACCTCGGATTCGTGGAATCCCTCGCGAGCATCGACAAGGCATGGGACGACCTACCGCAACGGCATTCGCTGCTTTGGGACACGTTCAAGGAGCTCGAAGGCAGTCGCGATCGGGAGGCGTACGAACAGCACCTTGCTGACGAGGCCTTGCGAATCCGGTTCTACGAACGCTACGCCGCCTTCGCTCGGGTGCTCGATGTCGCGTTGTCCTCCCACACCTTCCTCAACGCGACACCCGATGCGACAGTCGCGAAGTATCGCGAAGACCTGAAGTTCTTTGGAGAACTGCGGCGTGCCGTGCGGATCCGCTACGCCGAAGTCGTCGACTTCTCTGAGTATGAGCCGAAGATTCGGAAGCTGCTCGATCAGTACATCAGTGCGAGCGGTGTCGAGAGCATCACCGGGAAGATCGATCTCTACGATCGGGACCAGCGAGCCGCCGCCCTTGAAGCAGCAGGCTCCGCATCATCGAAGGCTGAAACGATCGCCAGCAACGTGAGCCGGGTTTTGGAGGAGCGTATCCGCGAGGAAGACCCGGCAACATATCGCAGACTGTCTGCAATGCTCCGGGACATCATGGAGCGGATGCGCGCTGGTTGGCTGGCTGCTGTTGAAGCTCTTGCCCAGGTAGAGGATGTCGAAAGCGAGGTCATTCGTCCGACAGCCGACGACGTGCCCAAGTCACTAAGGGACTCGCGGCTCGGTGCCATCATCTTCCGGAACATCAAAGACGAGATCGGCGACGCTAGCGAGCAAGCGGCAGTTGGGATCGAATCGATCATCCGAGACCGAGCGATTGTTGGATGGAAAGATAATGTCGACTGCCAGAAGTCGATGCGTCAGGCAATCGATGATTTCCTCTTTGAGCTTGGCGATGCCGGCGGTACTAGCTGGACTCTCGAAACGATCGACAGAGTAGTTGACATGTCTATTGAGCGGGCGAGGGCTGTGTTGTGACGGGGGGTCCCAAGCAACGAAGCATCATGGTTGGCTCCGAGGAGCTGCCGTACGTGATTGTTCGAACATCCAGCAAGTCAGCTCGGCTCGTCGTTGCCCCCTCTGGAACCGTCGAAGCCAGGGTTCCGAGTGGCCGCTCCGAACAAGCTGTCGAGCAATTCGTCCGCAGCAAAGCACGGTGGATCATCCGACAGCAAGACTACTTCGCGTCGTTTAGGCCACGTGATCCAAGGCGTCAGTATGTCAGCGGGGAGACCGTGCGGTACTTGGGGCGTCAGTACCGATTGAAGGTCAGCCGGTCAGAAAAACAGTCCGCGAAGTTGCTCGGCAAGCACCTTGTTGTCGGGATCCAAGCGGGCAGCGACAGCCGTGAAGTACGACGCATTGTCCTCGATTGGTATCGCAGACGTGCGGTCGATGTGTTCCGCCGGCAAGTAGACAATCTGCACGAGAAGTTGGCGGCACACGGCATTGGTGAGGCACAGATCAGCGTGCGTTGGATGACGCGACGTTGGGGCAGTTGCACACCGTCTAAAAGGATCATTCTGAATCCGCTTCTCGTGATCAATCCGATTGACTGCGTCGCCTACGTCGTCGCTCACGAGTTGTGTCACCTCAAGGTGCCAAACCATGGGGATGCGTTCTACCAACTGCTCTCGACAGTCATGCCAGACTGGCAGAAGCGACGCGAACGACTTGGGCGGTCAGGTGCTCACCTTGACCTTTGAGCTCAAAGAACTGCAGCATCGACGAATCCAGCTAGACTCAGGCGGGCTTCTGGTCATTTCGAGGGGGCGTTCCCGGGAGTTTGCAACCGTATTGAGTCAGCAGATGAAGCTGTCACGCCGCAGGTCCGGTTGATCGCCACGCTTCGACGAGGAAGCCGGCGACATCTCTCCCAGCGTCAGTCAGTCGCCAAGTATGCCCCGACTTCCGTTCGATAAGGCCTTGCTTCGAGAGCATCCCGGTGATCCGCTTCCAGCCCGGTCGCCCGGTGGGCGTCGTCTTCGCCGGATGACCCCACGGCAGCCGTTTGTAGTACCGGTCTGCGATCTGCCAAGTCCACTTCCGTTCCCGCTGCATGACGATGAGCGTCAGGTCGGCGGCCAGTGCCCACGCGGGTGACGTCCTCGAGGCATCCCATTCCCGCTTGATCTTGCCGGCGTCGTACTTGGGGGCGATGTCTTCGTGGTGTACACCGACGCCATCAATGACCACGAGCGGCGGCCGGAACAAGACGTCGTCTATGGTGACCGAGTTGCCAGGGTCGAACACTGCATCAAGTCCTTCTTCGTCAATGAGCTTGAGGAACCTCTCCACCTCTTCGTCGGTCATCTTCGTGGCGGGGTAGTGAGCAGCCCGACTCGGGCGGACCATTGGTCCTCGCTTCGGCCGCGGTCGCCGCGGGGCGGGCGGCGTCGAGGGCTTGAGGTTCACGGTCGTTGGACTGCCCATGAGCTGCATGAGGCGGCTGCACGGTCCCGCCCCATCACCCGCCAACTGAAGTACCTTCATGTGCCGTTTCCGCCACACATCCGCTCGGCGTTCAAGCTCCTACTGGAACTCGATACCACCGGCACCCCAGAGATCGACGATCCGCCCGGCGGTCACCGCATACTCTTGCGGCGAGCCATGTATCAGCAAGGCATCGATGCCCACCAACCACGCCTTCTCGATATCGCTTAGTGAGCCCTCGTGCATGTCCACCTCCGGTGTGCTCGACGGCTCCGCCGTCGATAAGATTTTTTCTAAAGGCCGCCCCCGGCCGTTGGGTCGAGGGCGGCGAGGTCATCGCAGGATGCGGCCCAGTTGGTCGACCTCAAGCGGCTTTACGCTGACGGTGGCAGTCATCGAAGCCCTTGGGCGGAAACGGCTCCCTGCAGTCGCCGCTGCAACGCTTTGGAAGTTCGACGGTTACGGCATCGAGGGCAATGGGCCGCCATTTCTACGCCCGGCCGCATGGAGCGGGTCCGCATCCGACCACTCCGAAGTCACACGCTGAGTGCTTCGAGACATGCACCACTAGACTGCATTGGCAGCGAGCGAAGGGTCAGTTTGCGAGAGATGCCCACCGCATCAACCTCCAGCTGTTCGATGCACCGCCGGAGGGCTGCGATACGCTGCTCATTGGCGTGCGTGGCTAATACATGGTCTAAGCCAGCAATGAATGCCCCCACTTCCTGTACCGTGTCCTGAGCCTCGGCTTCTTGCAGAGAAAACCTCTCAAGCTCCGCGACCCGGATCTTCAGTTGCTCTCGCTCCACCCTGAGCTCGCCCAATCGCCCCTCGATTATGTCCCGCGTCTCAGCGGACATGTTGTCGAGCAGCGATGCGATCGTCGACTCGATCCGCTCGCGGTCGGATTCCAGTCGTTGACGGGCCTGAGCGATGTCCTGCGCCTCGTGCCCGAGGTGCTCACGCACAGCTGCGGCCAAACGCTCCATCCCGCCCTCGCCCTGATATCGCTTTCTGTAAAACTTGAGCACCGCATCGATCACGGCTTTCTCGAGCTTCTCCTGTGGGATCGCCCCGAATTCGCACGCCGAGCGGCCTTTGGCGATATAGCTTCCGCAGGCGTAGTAGCGATGCTTGTACTTGGTGCCGTCGGGCTGACACTTGCCGCTTGTGCGAGTGACGCCTTGGTACTTGCCGCCGCAGCGACCGCAGCGGACGAGCCCCGACAGCAGGAACCTCGCCCGCATGCCGCTCCAACCGCCTTCGGGGCGTTTGCTCTGCCCGCTCTGGGCGATCGATGTCGGTCGGCGCTCGCGGATGGACTGGGCGAGTTCCCATGTGCGGCGGGTGACGATCGGCTCATGCGTATCCCGGACAATCACCCAATCCTCCTTGGCGTTTGGGACCAATCGAGCGCCGTGTGCGTTGCGGCGCTCGACGGGCCGCCCGTGGCCGCCGGCGAGTTCGATGCGGTGGAAGCGGGCGTCGGTGCGACGGTTCCAGACCATGTCGCCGGCGTAGATCGGGTTGACGAGGATGGACCGGACGGTCGAGTCACGCCACTGGCCCGCATAGATGTGGCTCCACTCCGGACCGCGCGGGGTGAGGTGGCCGTGGGTGTTAAGGTAACTCGACACGGCCGCTAGGCCGCGGCGCTCTTCGGTGTAGAGCCTGAAGATGGTGCGCACCGTCTCGACCCGACTCGGCTCGCCCAGGACAAGCAGGCCGCGATCTCGCTTGGAGATGCTGATTTTCTCACCGCGAGCGAGTGTCCGAGTGACCGCCCCACTGCCATCAAGCTGCTGCTTGGTCCCATCTGGCATGAAACGGATCGTAAAAAGAAACTCGCCTCGGTCGTTGGTGTAACTCAGGTCGTAGCCGTGCGGCGAGACGCCGCCCATCCACGAGCCGGAATCAGCCTTGGTGAGCTGGCCGCGGATCGTTACTTTGCTGAGGTCCTTGGATTCTTGGCGGGCCTGCCACTGCTTGACCGGGCGGAGGAGATCGTCCGTGTCGCTGATCTCACCGAGCCCGGCGAAGCCCTCGGCGACATAAAGCACCTCCACGCCGTGCTGGCGCAGCGTGTGGCGGTAAAAGCCCGCCTCGTCGTTGTCGAGGCGACCGAATCGCTTGACGTCGTAGACGACGACCAGTCCGAAGTCGCGCCCCGCCGCTCCGGCCGCATGGACCATCTCCTGGAACGCGGGCCGGTTACTGGCTCTGGTGCCGCTGATCGCGTCATCGATGAACCACCTCTGGAGGACGATCCCATTGTCCTGACAGTACCGCTCAATCGCCCGCTGCTGATCGGGGATCGACTGTTCCTGCTTGTCTGTTGATCGTCTGGCGTAGCCGACGGCGGCGCGTTCGAGTTGGGATCGGTGTGTGCCGCGTGGGGGTTGAGCGGACTGGGCGGGCGTCATTGCGATTCTCCAGGTTTCCTCCCGTAGCCCAGCCCCGGCGTGCGCAGCGATCGCCCTCGCTCGGTACGGAGCGGCAGTCAGGCGTGATTCGCTGGTCGGACGCGGGACCGGGCACGGGAGGCTTGGCGGGGCCTCCGGCTATCTGCCGGTATGAGCACATATGGCCCTACATGGTCAGAGATAGCAAGTCGCTTCCGCCGATATCGGCAGATGAATCGCAGAATCCGCTACATCTGCACGACCTCGAGCCTTGGCCCCGAATCGATGGCCATGCTGACAGCCATCTCGAGTGCATCTGGCCCGTCGTCGTGCGCCCCGAGCGGGAACTGCCTCAATTGCTCAAGCAGGACCGCGTGCCGCCGGCTGAACCGCAGCCGGCCGCTGGCCACCCAGGGCTCGAGGCTCTGGATCCGGGCCTTCTTGTTGCTGGTGTGGTTGACGCGCTCGAGCCGCATGTACCGGCCCTGCTCACGCAGGCGATTCTCGAGCTGCTCGGCCAGCAGCTCCTGGAACTGGTTTGTCTCGACGCTGAACTCTTCGTAGTCGTAGATCCTGGACAGCTCGACGATCCGCTCGATCGTCTGCTCGGGGCGTCGCCGGGCGATGTCGGCATCGACGACGTACATGCGGTCGGTCTGGGTGTCGACCGCCACGGTAACGATCGCCGTGTAGTCGCCCCCGCGTCCCGAGCGTCCAAGGCTCGGGTCGCACGCGCCGTGGAAACGAAGCCGTGGCCCGAGGCGGTGCCGCAGGTCATCGGCATCTGTGAACTCCGGCTCAGCGGAGTCGTCCCAGTACCTGATGGCCTCTTCCCGGAACAAACACGAATCGGGGTCCATCGGCTCGTTCTGCTTCTCGGCCTGGAAGCTCGCACGGCCCTGAGTGGCCCGGAGCAGCATGAGATCCTCGTAGCTCTCGCGCTCGGGCCAGAGCACTCTGGCACCCTCGTACATCTCTGCCCGGTACTCACTCAGGAAGGCATTGGCAGCGGCCTCGCCCGTATGCCCGCCGTGCTCGAGTTCGCCGAGCATGATCTGCTCCCACCGGTCCCAGAGATCTGCCCGATCGCTGTACGACTCGATCGCCCGGTAAACCTTGCTCTGCCAGCCCGCCCCTTGGCCCTTGCTGCCGGTCAGGTTGGCCAGCAGCGAGTCGTAGTGCAGGATCGTGCCGACCATGACGACGTTGGTCTTGGGCTCGCCGGCGTTGAGGAGCGTCCTGCTAAACCAGTCCCGCAGCTTCTGGCGCTGCTCGGCCGACTCGGTCTGCTCCTGGTCTTCGAGGTCATCGATCACGATGAGCGTCGGGCGGCTTGGCCCGTTCTTGACGCCCCGGATCGCCTGCTGCGCGCCGGTCGCCCGGATGAGCGCGCCGCTGGGGAGCTTGAGCTGGTTGCTGCGCACCTGCACCGAGACGGATCGTGCGCCTCGGCTGGCCCAGAGTTCCGGGTGGTCCTCGATGATCATCTCGTTGGCCTGCAGCTCGTCGCGGATCGTGCGCAGGATCCCCGACGCCAGCTCCCCGGTCGCCGACACGATGAGCACAAACGGCTCGTGGCCGTAGATCACCGACCAGAGGATGTACGCCAGACTGGCCACGGTCGTCTTGGCGTGGCCGCGGGGCGCTGCGATAGCGATCCGAGAGCGGCGCTGCTCGGTTGCCTTTGCCAGGATCTCAAAGAGGTCCTCGTGCAGCGGCGAGGGCTTGAGCTTGAAGTGATGCTTGAGATACACCTTGGCAAAGGCCCTCGGCGAATCCGCCGCCAGCCTCCGCCTTGCCTTGCTGATATCGGCCCGCATGACGGCCGAGTGGTCACGCCTATGCATGTTCGCCCCCCTCCTGCTTGAGCTGCTCCTTACGGACCAGCTCGACGCCCCAGGCGATGCGTTGCTTATCGTTCTCCTGCTTGGCGGTCAGCAGACTGAGCCGGGTGCCCTCGTCCCCGGCCGATTCGGCGATCTCGAGCAGCCTGTTGATATCCGTTTCGAGCTCGTCGAACGTCGGGACCGCTTCGGCGTGCAGGACACTCGCGTGGATCTGCGTGGGCGCTGTGGGCAGATAGCCAAGACTCTGGAGCCGTTCTGTCAGCTTGCACAAGATCCCGAAGCACTCGGTTTCGCCCTGCACCCGCACGGCGTGGGGCGCTTCACGCTCGCGGGCCACGCGCCGGATGCGCTGGACCGTGTGCTCGGCCTCGGCGATGAGCTGCCCGGCGATCCGGCCTGCGAGCCTGGGATCCCGGGCGATGCTCTGCTCCTCGCGGATCTGCTCGCGGTCGCGGCGGATGGTGCGCTCGGTGACCTTGAGCAGCCTTGCGATCTCGGGTGTGCTCATCCCCTCGCCGAAGAGATACGCCGCGCACTGCCGCCGATCTCCGGGGTCCAGGGACTTTGGATCGGTTAGGCCCTGCTTGACCCGGGTGATGATCTCGATCACACCCAAAGGCTCTGGCTTCAGGTCGTGTGCGCCGGTGTGTGTGCTGCTGTCCTCGCTCATGACCGCACCTCCGATCCGGCTGTCACCTCGTACTTCTGGGCGATGTCCTTGGTGACCGCGGCTTGGCCGGCCAGACGGATGTAGCGGCGGACAATCAGATCGCAGTACCGGGGGCTGAGCTCCATCGCAAAGCACCGGCGGCCGAGCCGCTCGGCGGCGATGACCTGCGTGCCCGAACCCGCAAAGGGCTCGTAGCAGATGTCGCCGACTAGTGTGTGCTGACGCATCGGGATCTCAAAGAGCTCCACGGGCTTTGGTGTCGGGTGATCGGGACGCTCTGTGCCTGCGGGAATCGTGTCCAGCTCCCAGACGGTCGAGAGCTTGTCCTTTGAAATCCGCTTGGGAATCTTGCCACGCTGCCAGCCG
>CAXBOF010000057.1:0-8292 GCA_963977205.1 uncultured Phycisphaera sp.
GCTGACCGATGCGCTCGATATCTGGTTGACGGTTCCGGTAAAGCTCGAATTTCTTGGCGCACTGGTGCCGATCTTTGTGGGTCTGAGCGGTCTTGGGTCGCTAGTCCTGATTCGGCCGCAGAAAGGTGCATCGCTCGGGCAGACGTTCGGGCCGATCGTGGCTTCGGTGTTGTATGTGCCGTTGGTCTGGATGCTGTGGATGCTGCACGCCCGGCTCGACATCACGGCCGGTACGCCTTACTTCACAAACTCCCTCCGCGAGACTGAGCGCGTGGAGCTTCGCTGCGGCATCGGGATCGTGGCGATGCTGATCGCGGTTCTTGTGCGCCCGAGTTTGCGGGAATACGCCAAGCGGTCTGTCCTGATGCGAACGGGGCAACTGACACGTCAGACGCTAGTGGCGGTGGTCGCGGCTCTGGCGATTGCGCTTGCAGGCGACATGATCCACGTGGCCAGCCTGAGTGTTGAGGCGATGCAGAATGTCGTTACAGATACGATCTCGCTCCTGCTCGTCGCGGCGGGCTCGGCCCTGGTGACGGCCGGTGTGGCGGGGATGTTCTGGGATGCGATTCGGCTCTATCCGATTATCCGCAACGGCCCCCGGTCGCTCGGTGATGTCGTCAGGCAGGAATCCGTCGATGCGTGAGGCAGACCTGAAGCTGGTTGATGTGGTGGTCGGCCGTGCGGTTGAAGAATTGCCGGACCATCTGTACCGGCTCATTGAGGAGGTGCCGATCGTTCTGATCGATCACCCGACGCCCGAGATGCTCAAAGACCTAGGGATCGCCCCGGATGACCCGGACGCCCTCGATGAGATCTGTGGCCTGCACACGGGCATCCCGATCACCGAGGACAGCGTCGAGCACTCGGCGGAATTGCCGACGGTGATCCATCTGTTCCGCCGAGGTCTGCTCGGGATTTCCACCGATGAAGCTGGGCGGATCGACCATGAAACGCTGGAACGAGAAATTCGTATAACGATATTGCACGAGCTGGGGCATCATTTCGGGCTTGAGGAACAGGATCTGGACGATCTGGGTTATGGATGATCGCCTCCCGACTGGCTCAGGCCGGTACGCTCTGGTACACAGGCAGCAGGAGAAAAGCATGAATCGAAGGATCGGTCGTTTATTAGCTCTGGCGGGCGTCATCGCGGTGGCTCAGCCCACGCTGGGCCAGGGGATGAAGAAGTCGAATTCGTACGACGTGGACACCGCGGGTGTGGGGGTCATCACGATCTCCGGCTCGCCGGCCGAGCGTCCGGGGCCGTTTGATTGGATCTCGGGGGAGAAAACCCTGACGCTCCGATCGCTCGTCAGGGGCATCGAGAAAGCGGCGGCCGATGACGGTCTGCGCGCGATCGTTCTCAAGCTCGATGACGCGGCCCTGACCGCTACGCAGGTCGAAGAGCTCTCGACTGCTATCGAAGATGCACAGGACGCCGGCAAGACCGTGTACGTTGTTGCCGACGCGTACAACACGACTGACTTGATGCTCGCTGCGATCGCCGACGAGTCGTTCGTTCACCATGGCAGCCCTGTGTCACTGCCCGGTCTTTACATGGAGCAGTACTACCTCAAGGACATGTTCGACTGGGTCGGTGTCGATGCCAGCTTCGAGCAGGTCGGGGACTACAAGGGAGCCGACGAGACCTACACCCGCAGCGAGCCCAGCCCGGAGTGGCAGGAGAATATCTCGCAGCTGCTCGACAGCATGTACGGCAACGTCCGCGAGGTGCTCAAAGACGGCAACAAGATGAGCGACTCCGAGCTCGACAACGCCATGGAAAAGGCGTTCTACACCTCCGCAGAATCGGCGGTCGAACTCGATCTTCTGGATCGCTCGGTCAACCTCGGCAGACTCGAGGGCTTGCTCGAAGACGACCTCGGTGCTGAGGTGAAGTGGAACACGAACCTGATCGACAAGGGGGCCGGCAGCTCGTTCGATTCGTCGAACCCGTTTGCCATCTTCTCGATGCTCTCAAAGGACCCGAGCAACAAGCCCGTGCGTCCGACCATCGCGGTCGTACATATCGACGGCGTCATCATGGATGGCGACTCATCCGAGGGCGGGCTGTTTGGTTCGCCCTCAGTGGGCAGCCGAACCATAAGGGGCGTGCTCAAGGATCTTGAGGACAACGACCTCGTCAAGGGCGTCGTGATCCGGGTCAATTCGCCGGGCGGCTCGGCCACGGCCAGTGAAGTGATCTGGCGAGCCGCGCGCGACGTCTCCGAGGAGAAGCCCGTCTACGTGAGCGTGGGCAACATGGCCGCCTCGGGCGGGTACTACATCGCGGTCTCGGGCGACAAGATCTTTGTCAACCCCTCGTCGATCGTCGGATCGATCGGTGTGGTCGGCGGCAAGCTGGCCATGGAAGGGGCCTTCAACAAGGTCCACGTCAATGTGGTCGGTCAGGGGCGTGGTCCGAGGGCCGAGCTCTTTGGCAGCAGCAAGCCCTGGGATGCCTCGCAGCGTGCTGCGGTGCGTGAGATGATGACCGAAACGTACGAACTCTTTACGAGCCGAGTGACCGAGGGGCGTCACGGCATCGATCTCGACGAGACCGCCAGCGGGCGTCTGTTCACGGGCAACAAGGCGATCGGCCTTAAGATGGCCGACGAGGTCGGCTCTTTGACCGACACGATCGAATCGCTCGCCGATGAGCTCGAATTGGCAAACTACGACGTGCTCGACTACCCGGGGCCGATGAGTCTTGAGAAGCTCATGGAGCAGTTCACGGGTGGCATGGTTTCATCGCCGATCAGGGGCATCGAGAACGTCGTTCAGACGCTCGTCGGCCCGCAGGCTTGGCCCGCGGTGCGTCAGCGCATCGACGGCGCGGTCATGCTCCGCAGCCAGCCCGTCATGCTGATGGACCCCAATATCTTGATCTTCAAGTAAGCTGGATATTGAACGCTGAAAGTAAGAGAGCCCAGGGATCCGATTCCCTGGGCTCTCTTTGTTTCTTCAGTGAACGCAGGCTCAGTCGACAGACATGATCTCTTTGGACTTGGCGTCGAACTTGGCGTCGACCTGCGACTCGTACTTCTTGAGCAGTTCCTGGATCTCGTTCTTGAGGGTGGTCACTTCGTCCTCAGAGATGTTGCTCTCGCCTTTGCCGAGCGCTTCGGCGTGCTTGTTGCCGTCACGGCGGGCGTTGCGGATGACGACCTTGGTTTCCTCGGTCATCTTCTTGGCTTTGGCGACGAGCTGCTTGCGGCGTTCGGTCGAGAGCGGCGGGATGTTCAGGCGGATCTGCTTGCCGTCGACATGGGGTGTCAGGCCGAGGTCTGAAGCCTCGATGGCCTTGGTGATTTCCTTGAGTGCGCCCACGTCGAAGGGCTTGATGAGGATCTGCGTCGCCTCGGGGGTGCTGATGCCGGCGAGGGCTTTCAGGTCAGTGGCTGCGCCGTAGTAGTCGACCTTGATGTACTCGACAAGAGCCGTCGAGGCCCGTCCGCCGCGGAGTCCCTGGAACTCGTGATCGAGGTAATCGATCGCCTTGGTCATGAGCTCTTCGGCGCTGAGAAGGATTGTATCGGGATCGTTCATGGTTCTTTCCTCACGGGTCGGTTAGAGAGCCGCGGTTTCTTTGGCGCTGGCATCGACGAGCGTGCCGATGGGCTCGCCGGCGATCACGCGTTCGATGTTACCGGGCACATCGAACTGGAAGACGCGGATGGGGATTTTGCGTTCTCGGCACATGGCAAAGGCGGTCACGTCCATGACAGCCAGGCCCTTAGCGAGCGCATCGTCGAAGCTGATGCGTTCATACCGGGTGGCGTCGGGGTGCTTCTTGGGGTCTGCCGAGTAGATGCCGTCAACCTTGGTCGCCTTAAGCAGCTGCGTGCAGCCGAGTTCGGTGGCCCGCAGGGCGGCGCAGGTGTCGGTTGTGAAGTAGGGGTTGCCCGTGCCGGCGACCAGGACGACGACGCGGCCCTTCTCGAGGTGGCGGATCGCCCGGTTCCGGATAAACGGCTCGGCGACGGCTCGGATCTCAAGGGCCGACATGACGCGGGAATCGACGCCGATGGACATGAGTTGTACACGCAGCGCCATGCCGTTGATCACGGTGCCCAGCATGCCCATGTAGTCGGCCGTGCCCTGTTCGACGCCCCCGGACTCAGCCAACTCGGCCCCGCGGATGATGTTGCCGCCGCCGACGACGACAGCCAGTTGCACGCCCAGTTTGGTGGCTTTTTTGATCTCGCTGCCGATGAGCTTGAGCTGATCGGTGTCGATGCCAAAGCCCCCCGGCCCGCCGAAGGCCTCGCCGCTGAGTTTGAGCAGAATTCGGGTTGGTTGATCGGCAGCCATATCGTCTTTCCCCAGCGTTCTGAGCGAGCCCAGAGCGAGCATAGACCCTTAGCCTGAGCGGAATCGATCTATGGTACGATCCCCGGTAGGAGCCCAGCGAGCCGGTACAAGGGGTTGCAGAGGGAACCGGAGCCGGTTTCTGGTGTCCTAAGTGAGATAGGCTACCCGAGCCAGGGCCGAGACACGAACGGAACCAAGCGAGACCCAGCCCGCCAATGAGCCAGCTTGCCGACACCACGAGCGGGACGGATCCCGAAACCCGGCCCCCCCAAGACGACTCTTCGTTGAATGCGAAGATCCGCCGATGGTTTCTCCGAGCCTCGATCGCCGGGATGATCCTGTCTCTCTTGGTCCATGTAGTGCTCTTTCTGATCGCGGCCCTCATCATCACCGGTGGCGGCGGGGGAGGACGGGGCCCCGGCCCCGCAGCGGGTATTGAGTTTGCGGTCCAAAGTGAGTCGGACCTCGACGAATTCCAGGCCGAGGAACTCTCGGTCGATCAGCCCAACTCGGAGGATTTGCTTGAGCAACTCACTGACGCGACGGCCGACCCGCTGCTCGACAGCCCGATCTCGGATCTGCTCGATCCGACCGGCAAGCTCGAAGCGGAGCTCTCTGTCGGCGGCGGAGACCTGACCTCGGCAGGAGATGGCGCCACGGGCGGCGCGGGCGCTGGCTCGGCGAGCTTCTTTGGCATCGAGGCCAGGGGCAACAGGTTCGCGTACGTTGTCGATGTCTCGGGCTCGATGGATGCCGATGGCCGCCTTGCAGGCATGCAGTCGGAGTTGAGTGAATCGATCAGCGGGCTGCCCGAACATGTCGGGTTCTTCGTTGTTTTCTTCGCCGACACAGCATTCCCACTCGGTGATCGGCGCAAGTGGACCGACGCGACCAGTGTCGGCAAACGCTGGGCACGAAATTCGATTTCGGGGCTTTCGGCCCTAGGTGCGACGAACCCGCTACCGGCTTTCGAGATGGTCTATGACATCCGTCCAAGACCCGACGCTATCTACTTTATGACCGACGGTGTGTTCGAAGATAGCATCGCCGAAATTATCATTCGTCGCAATAAAGAAAGACCCATACCGATTCATTGCATCACCTTTGCAACTCGCCAAGGTGAGGCGGTGATGCAACGAATTTCAAATGAGACCGACGGCACATACACACACATCCCAAAGGCTGGCGGATGATGCGGCTTGTGCTGTCCATCTTGATGCTGGCGTCGGCTAGTGCATCGGCCGAGCCGGTGACGGTGACCCTGCGCACCGGCCAGGTTGTGCAGGCCAGCGATATCACGATGAGCCCCGAGGCGGTGGTGTTGAAAACTTCCTCCGGCGAAACGGCGATCGGCTGGCACGAGGTGCGGTCCATCGGTGGGCAGGCTTCGCCGGCAGCGGCCGAGTATCTGGCCGATGCGGACAAAGCATGGCGCGGGCTTTCGAGGCTTGCGCGAGGCGATCGCGTGGCGGCCGAGCCTCTGCTTGAATCGGTCTTTGCCAAACTGGCCGGCCACACCGGTCCGACGGCTGCAGCCGTCTCGGAAGGGCTCCTGTCTTGCCGAGTCGCTCGAGGCGCGCAGGCGCTGGCGATCGAGCCCTACCTCACGCTGGTGCTCAATAACCCGGTGCTCGTGTCGAGCGATCTTCTGGATGAACAGACCGCGCTCTTTCCTTCGCTCCCGCCGATCTGGGGCAACGAGGCCGGCCTCGCATCCGCAGTGACTTCGGTCGCGTGGGATGACTTTGCCAAATGGGAAACCAGAGGTCGAGCAAGGCAGCTCGCCGAGCTTTACACGGCGGCGGCCTTGTACGAAATCAGCGGGCAATCCGCGCTCCCGGCGATCACACCCGTCGATGAGGGCGTCAAACTCGTGCACGAGATGATCGTCGCCAGACTCGGCAACGAGCGCGAACGGGCCGAGTCCCGCCGGTTGCTCGCCGCTCGTCTCGATGGCGATCTGCCTGACTGGCAGAGCGCGTGGATTCATGCGTCGGTCGGCCTCTCGCTGCTGGCCGAGGGTGACGACCACGAATCCAGGCTCGGGATCGTGCAACTGCTATATGTGCCCGCGCAGTACGCACAGTCCCAGCCCTACCTTGCGGGTGTCTGCCTTGCCAAGGCGTCGGTGCGATTGGCTGAGATGGGCCGCAGCGATGCCGCTGTGCTGCTGGCCGGCGAGCTTGCACGCGATTACAGCCGCCACGCTTCGCTCGAGCATCCGATCGTGAGAGAATTGATCAAGCAGTATCAGGACCAGAGCACACCGGCCGCGCCCAGTGAGGAGGATGCATGACGTTCCCAGGCTTTCAGATGGATTGGCTTACCCTGGCTCAGGCCGATTCGGGGGGCAAATCAATCCTCCAGCACATCGCGTCGGGCGGGCCGATCGGGCTGATCATCATTCTGCTGTCGTTCGCGGCGGTGGCGCTGGTGGTGATGCACTCGATCCAGATCAGGCTCGATAAACTTGCGCCGGCCGAGCAGTTCGACAAGCTCCGCGATCTGCTGACCAAGCGCGAACTCGATAACGCGAGGACGTACTGCGACTCCGAGAGCCACGACAGCTTCCTGACGCGGGTAATCGGAGCTGCACTCACGCGGTGCGCCCGCTCGCCCTTCGGGCTGCTGGAATTTCGAGGAGCCCTCGAAGAATCCGGCCGGGATCAGGTCGCCCGGCTGTACCGCAGCACCGAGGGGCTCTCGCTGATTGTCACCGTCGCGCCCATGCTCGGGCTGCTCGGTACCGTGCTGGGCATGGTCGGGGCGTTCAACACGCTGGGCAGTTCCAGCGGCGGCTTTGCAAAGCCCGATGAACTCGCCAGCAGCATCGCTGTCGCGCTCATCACAACCGTGCTGGGTCTCGTCGTGGCGATCCCTGTCTCGGCTGCCCTCGTCTTTTTCCGTAACCGCATCGACTCGGTCACGAGCGAAGTCGCGGTGATGACCGAAGAACTGCTCGGGCTTGTCGAGAGCCATCAGTCGAACGCCCAGCGCGGCCAACCGGCCCAGCCCGCTCGCAAGCCCGCCGTCGCACCAGTGGGTACACCCCGCGCATGAGACGCGAAGGCCACGCCGAAGACGGGTTCGATATGACGCCCATGATCGATGTGGTCATGCTGCTTATCATTTTCTTCCTCGTGACGTCGCAGTTTTCTCAATCAATCCGCACGCAGCTCGAACTCCCCAAACAGCCCGGCCAGGAATCCGAGATCGATACCTCGGGCGATATCGTCGTTGACCTGCTTGCCGACGGCACGATCCGCCTCGAAGGCGAGTCCATCACAATGGACTCCTTCATTGCGATGGTCAACGTTGAACTCCTGCACGGCAACGCGGATACACAGGTGCTCATCCGCCCCGAACGCACGGGGCAGGCGATGCATCTGAACCGACTGTGCGCCAGGCTCTCACAAGCCGGCGTGCGTGCGTACCGGATTGCGACAAACCCTGTCGACGGGGGTGAGGGATGATATTCGCCCAGCAATCGTCGACGTCCCGCAGGCCTGTTCGATTGCCGCTAATCGGCATGATCGATGTCTTCTTTCTGCTGCTCGTGTACTTCGTGGTCTCGGCGACGATTTCCCAGCCCGAAGACGAGCTTGGCGCAGCACTGCGGCAGGAAAGCTCGCAGGCCTCGGCAACCGATCTCCAGCCCCAGTACGTCGAGGTCCAGCGCAGCCAGAGTGGGGCGGTCTACAAAGTCGGATCGCGTACCCTGCAGACGCGCGAAGAACTGGTTGAAGTCTTATCCGAGTTGCCGAAGGAGGCCGGTGTATTTGTGCGTGTGAATGATGATGCCCCTGTCTGGGCCGCGGCCGCGGCTCTTCAGGCGTGCCACGATGCGGGGTATGAGAAGCTGACCTATGTCACGCAGAAATAGACACAAAGTGCTGATCGTTCTGCTGCTCCTCTGGCAAGGGCTCGCTTGCGCGCAGAGCGAGCCGGTCGGTATCGAGCAGTATCTCACCGAGC
>CAXBOF010000058.1:0-8229 GCA_963977205.1 uncultured Phycisphaera sp.
GAAGCAGCCGGCTTTGAGCTTGTCCTGTGCGCCAAGGCCCGCGACGATGACGCGCGGCGGTGCCTTGGTCTTGCTGCGAGACGAGCCGCCCGCAGGGAACGCGTGGGTGATGTTCAGGTATTCGCCCGTGGATTCGGGCCGCTTGCACGCCTCGGCGACCGAGCCGTCGGCGTCGTAGGCCTTGCTGGAAGCGTGCTGGGGCTTGTCCTTGAACCGGCCGACCACGACTGCCGAGGGAGCGGACCGACCACCTACAGAAATAGAATCGAACATCGCAGAAGACTCCGAAGGCCGCGGGGAATTCCGCGGGAACAGAGTCTAGCGACCACCCCTAGGCCGCGTTGCGATTGCGCAATTCCGGGTGCAGCCAGCTCGAAACCCACCGCAGGAGGTCCAGCGTCGTCACGATCCCGATCGGCCGGCTCTTCTCATCGAGCACTGGCAGGCACGAGATCCGGTTGGCAGCCATCATGAGGGCCGCCTCGGTGATGGGCGTCGTCGGCTCGGCCCAGACGATGCCCCGGCTCATGATCTGGTGGACACGTTTTTCGAGCGTCCACGCATCTCGCTTGGCCTCGCTGAGCGTGCCGACGAAGGGGCTCAGGTGCTTGAGCAGATCGCGATGGCTGATCACCCCGCGGGCGACGCCGTTCTCGACGACGAGCAGGTGGTGGAACCGGTGCTCGTCGAACAGCCGCCGCACGACCCCCAGCGAGTCATCGGGCGAGACGGTCACCACGCGCTTGGACATGATCTCTGAGATCGGCGTCGTCGAGTCAATCTCTATCTGGCTCATAGCGCAGCCCTCCGGATCGGATATCGGCTCAGTCCTGACCGCTCGGATGCATAAGGGGAAGCTTGCCCCCCGACATAGACTCTGCGCATGCCACACAGCCCGGATAACCCGCACGACCCGCCCCGCACCGGCCCATCACGCCTGGATGCCCCCTGGCGCCTGGCCTACATCGAAGCCATCGGCAAGGTCGAAGAAGAGGACGCAAACGCCCGGGCCAAACGCGAGAGCAAGCCGAGCACCGGCTGCTTCATCCGCGATTACTGGCTCGCGCCCGAAGACGACGAATCCAACCACGTCGTCCTGCGCACCGGCGAGGGCATGATCTTCCTCAACGCCTACCCCTACGCCAGCGGGCATCTGCTCGTCGCGCTGGGCGAGAGTCGATCACGGCTCATGGACTACGACCAAACCCAGCGCGCAGCGCTCTGGGCGCTCGTCGATCGAGCGACTCAGCTGATGGAGCGTGTGCTCGAGCCCCACGGCATCAACATCGGAGTGAACCAGGGACAGGCCGCCGGCGCGGGTGTGCCCCAGCACCTGCACGTTCATCTCGTCCCGCGATGGAACGGCGACGTGAACTTCATCACCACCGTCGGCGACGTACGGGTACTCCCCGGAGCGCTGGACGCGATGGCCAATCGCTACCGGGAAGCACTCTCCGGGTAAAGAGGTTCAGATTCAGTCTCGTTACCTGCCGCAGCCGGAATTGAACGCACTGACCCAGGCGCTGAAGTCCTTCGAGTCGGTCACGCCGTCAAGGTTCGTGTCCGCCAGTTCGTCGGCGTCGTTGTACGCGCTGACCCACGCCGAGAAGTCGCTGGGTGTGACCACGCCGTCACGGTTCACGTCTGCGATGCAGTACAACGTGAGATTGACACGATCAGGGAGGTAGGTCATGCCCGCGATTGGGCTGATACCGATGCCGCTTGTGCCGCGGATCAGGTTGACTACTTCGAATTCACCGTTCACCGTCTGGTCCGGGCCGTTCTGCATGATGCGGACGACGGGGAAAGGCTGCCCCACAAAGCGGTCGACGTCCCCAAAGAGTCGAACATTCAGCGTGCCGGCGAGTTCGGCGCTATTGCGATCGACGACGATGTGGTCGGTGTTGAGCCCCGAGCCCTCGACATCGAACGTCAGTTCGATGATGCCGCTCGAGTGCTGCTCGAACTCACCCAAGATCTTGATGAAGCCGGCGGTATTAAAGTTCCCACTCACCGCCAGCTCGCCCTCGTTGACCATTGGGACACCGATGTCGCCCCACCCGATGATGGAGTGACCGGCTCCGTTGCGGATTGCGCCGTCGGGGGAGGAGAGCGCGAGGGTCGCGGGGGCGGCCGATCCGCCGAACGTCACCTGGCCTTCTCCCTCAAACGTCAGCTCGTCGTCGATCAAGAGAACGCCGTCTTCGTCGTCGACGTACACGAAGCCGTCATTCCGCAAATCGTTGCCGAGCAGCGTCAGCTCACCACGGACGTTGACCACCGCTTTATCGATCAGGACGTTTTCAAAGCTGGATACCCCTTTGGTGGCGAACGACCCGCGGCCGACTCTGCGGAGCGTGCCGCCACTGAGAGCAGAATCACGGATCTCGACATATGAACGGGCAGTCATCACGCCTACGTCGACTTGATCGATCACCGAGGCGTCGAAGATCATGTACGCGCCGTTGTCGGCAACGATCTCGTTCCGGTTCACAACTTCCGCGTTGCTGATATTGAGTTCAACGATTCCCGTCGGCGCGTAGCGCAAGGATCTGATCAGGCCGTAGTTGATGATCTTGCCGGTGATAGCGCCGGCACCCTCGATGACTGTTGCCTGATCGAGCACCGTGTACGTGTCGAAGCTCAGGAGGGATTCCTCGCCCGGATCGGCCAGCCGCACGTACGCGGCTCGGAAGAACGCTCGGCCGCCGGTGGTATGGAGCGATGCGCCGCCCTCAAGATCCGGGTTCCCGATGTCGATCGAGAGAACACCTTCATCCAAGCCTTGGAGTCCTCCACGCGTGTGGAGTGCCGAGCCGGGCGCGATCTGCACATGCACACTCCCGTCCCCGGTGACTCTGTACACCTCGTAGAAGCCGTCGATCGTCGCAGTCGGGATGCCGCCGGGGGCATCGGCAGGTCTCGTGTCGCCGGGGAACAGCCGTGCGATCTCCATGGTGGTGTCCGGGACGTTGCTCTCACTCCAGCGGGATGCGTCCGACCAGCTGCCGCTCTCGGGCAGCAGCCAGTCTCGTGTTTCGATCTGGCCCGCGGCTGTGCCGGCGATCGCGTGGAACAGCACGACCGAGGCCCCGATGCGCGCAGAGATACCGCTCTGTCCTACACAGTTCATCATTCAGCCCTTTCCCATCGCCGGCAGAGAATGCCGCCGGCCGCTGCCACCCCCGCGATTGCGGATTGGCAAGTCCTACGACGCCGGTGCGCCTCGGGTTCAGAGAACTTCAGATGTAGATCGTTTTTGTTCCGTGCTTTGGGAACTGTCAGGGTGTATCGCCGACGCGTTTGAGGTCGGCGTGGCGGATCTCAAGGGCCGCCTTGCGCGCAAGATCCGCGAGTTGCACGCGGTTCTTGACGCCCAGCTTCCGGGCGATCGAGCTGCGGTGCGCCTCGATCGTCTTGGGGCTGCGGTGCAGGTCCTTGGCGATCTCGTCGGTCGTCATGCCCTGGCTGATCAGTGCGAGCACTTCGAGCTCTCTTCTTGAGAGTGTGTCGAGCGGCCCCAGGTTCATCAGGCCCGTTTCAAAGCGCATGTAATCCGATGGGACCTTGAGGCCAGCATCGCCATCGGACTCTGCGATCAGCACGAGAAACCGCTGAGGTTTGCCTTCGGGTGTGGGCATCTGGTGATAGGTCACCAAGAGCGCCCGCCCGCGACGGATGTGCCGGAGCACCGCGGGCTGTTTCGTCTGCTCGAGTTCCTTCATCAGGTTGATGCGCTCTTTGGCCCACTCGGCCGCAAAGAGTTCGTAGAGAGACTTGCCCGCCACTTCGACATCTGTGCGGCCGAGATACAGAAGCTTGGACCGCTCGTTCGCCCTGACAAAGACGCCGTCGGAATCGATCAATGCCGCGCCGATAAAGGGATGTGTCAGCAGGACTTCGCAGAGCGCTTGTGCCTCACCTGCGGTGAGATCGCAGAATTCTCCGTTGTGCCCATTCGAATGCGTCGACATCAGTGTCCTTTCCCCAGAGGACCATAGCCTACCACATTCTAAGGGTTTCTCCCAACTGGGTTGCTTCCGTTCTGGAAGTGATTTGAGAGCATGAAGGCGAGTTCGAGGCTCTGCGCGTAGTTCAGCCGGGGGTCGAGGGCCGTGGAGTAGTTCTGTTCGAGGTCTTCCTCGGTCACGCCCGAAGCCCCGCCGACGCATTCGGTGACGTCTTCGCCCGTCAATTCGAAGTGCACACCGCCCAAATAGGTGCCAACCCGGTTGTGGATGTCGATGCTCTCGGCAAGCTCCGCGTAGATATCACCAACATTGCGGGTCTTTCGGCTGGTGCTCGTCGAACGGGTGTTGCCGTGCATCGGGTCGCAGACCCACAGCACGGGCGTGCCCGCTTTGTTCACGGTTTGAAGCAGTTGCTCCAGTTTCTGCCCGACGTGTTCCACACCCATGCGCACGATCAGCACCATACGTCCCGGCTCGGCCGACGGGTTCAGGATCCGGACCAGTTCAACTACCTCGTCGGGGTCCGCCTTGGGCCCGATCTTCACGCCGATCGGGTTGCGGATGCCCCGGAAGAACTCGACGTGCGCCCCGTCCAGCGCGCGTGTCCGCTCGCCAATCCAGGGCAGGTGCGTTGTCAGGTCGTAGTGCCCCTGGCGCCTCGGCACGGTCCGGGTCTGGGCGGACTCATATAAAAGGTTCAACCCCTCGTGGCTCGTAAAGAAGTCCACGCGGGTCAGGTCGTCGACGGTCTTCTCGCCCAGGTTCTCCATGAACCGCAGGGCCGAGGCCAGCTCGCGGCTCATGGTCTCGTACATGAGCCTTCCTTCTTCAGAAAGCCCAGCCGAGCCGAAGAAACTCAGATCCCAGTACTCGGGGTGGTGGAGGTCGGCGAACCCGCCATCGATCAGCGCGCGCACAAAGTTAACGGTCATCGCCGCGTGCTGGTAGCCGCGGACCATCATGTGCGGGTCGGGGGTGCGGACGCCCTCGTCGAAGGCCTCGCCGTTGACAAGATCGCCGAAGTAGCTGGGCAGGGTCCGGGGCTGCCCGTCGACATCCCGTGTCTCGGTGAGGCTCGACCGGGGCTTTGCGTACTGGCCGGCAAAGCGCCCCACGCGGATGACGGGCTTGTTCATGCCGTGCACCAGGACGAGCGACATCTGCAGCAGGATCTTGAGGCGGCTGGTGATGCTCTCGGGTCGGCAGTCGTCGAGGCGCTCGGCACAGTCGCCGCCCTGAAGCAGGAACCGCTTGCCAAGCTGGGCCTCGGCGATCTGGGATTTGAGCTTCTCGATCTCAAAGCTGGTCACCAGAGGGGGCAGGGACCGCAGTTTCATCACCGCGCGCTCCACCGCAGCCCGATCCGGGTACAAAACCTGCTGCGGGTCGAGCTTGGTGCGCCAGCTTTCGGGGGACCATTCGCCCGAAGTGCCGATGCCATGCGTGTTCTGGGCTCTGTCGCTCACGTCTTCTCCCTCTTGTCGAACCCTACATCGTTGCACGCGAAGCGCTTCGGGGCGTGGAATGGATGTCGTCGTTTTTGCGCACTCGCTGGGCCGACTCAAATAAAAACGGCATACACCATCAAAAAAACACAAGCGGACGTGGTATGTGGTCGATTGCGGACCATGAAACGAGGTCGCACACGGACGTGCCCCTCACCAGTGGCACCCGGTCAGCCGGGGCCGAGTCTTTGCCCGGGTCTTCAGGCTTGTGCCACTCCCCGGGCGCACAAACCGCTCGCGACCCTTTCAAACTCGCGTGGCAAGGAGACTGTCCATGGCTTCGACCGGTACCCGCAAGTCGACTCGACGTTCGACGACGAAACGTACAACCACCCGCACCGCCAGCACCTCGGGCCGCAAGCCCACCGCTCGCAAGAGTGCCCCCAAGAAGGCAACCAGCAAGAAGGCTGCCAAGCCCGCAACCAAGTCCAGCACCAAGCCGACCGCCCGCAAGAGCTCGGCCAAGAAGAGCACCACAGCCAAACCCGCCGCTCGCAAGTCGGCAACCAAGACCACGGGCCGCAAGCCCGCAGCCAAGCGGACCACCACCGCCGCCAAGAAGTCGACGACAGCACGCAAGTCGGCCACTAAGACCACAGCCCGTAAGCCCGCAGCCCGCAAGGCAACCGCCAAGCCCGCCGCTCGCAAGACCACGGCTCGTAAGACCACAACCCGCAAGACCGCTGTGAAGCGCACCCCCGCCCGCACCTCGGGCCGCAAGACCGTCGCTCGCAAGCCCTCGGCTCGCAAGACGACCACCGGCTCGACCGCTCGCAAGAGCCCGGCCAAGCGCACCGCCCGCAAGTCGACCACCCGTCCGACCGCGCGCAAGACCGCAACCAAGACCTCGGGTCGCAAGCCCGCCGCACGCAAGACGGCCCGCAAGTCGGCACCCAAGACCACGGCACGCAAGACCGCTGCTCGCAAGACCACGGCCAAGCGCACCACCGCACGCAAGACGACGGCTCGCACCACAACGGCCCGTAAGACCGGCGCTCGCAAGACCACCAGCCGCTCGACCGCACGCAAGAGCAACGCTCGCACGTCGGCCCGCAAGAGCCCGGCCCGCAAGACCTCGCGCAAGCCGGTCGCCCGTAAGTCGGCTCCCAAGACGACAGCTCGCAAGACCAGCACCAAGGCCCGCCGCAGCACCAGCCGCAAGCCGGTGATTGCCGGCCGCATCGGCCCGGCTAAGAGCGCCCGTCGCTCGGCCAACCGCCGCGCCGCCTGATCAAAGGCCGCAGCGGGAAAGAATCTCTCTCCCTCCTCTATCCGCAGAACGCCGCGACTGACAAGGTCGCGGCGTTCTCTTTTGCATTGCGATCATGTAGACTCGGCGTATGAAACAAGCTGCTCTGATCGTTGTCGCCATCGCGTTGCCCGTTTCCGCCCAGCCTGCTCCACCAGACTACGGCTTCAACTTCGTGAACATCGGGGATGTGGGCAACGACCCATATTCCGGTTTTGACCAGGACGGGCACGTAGCTGGCCGCGGCTCAGTGGATTACGAGTACCGGATGGCTCGGACCGAAGTGACGACGGCGCAATACGTCGAGTTTCTCAACGGCCAGATAGACGCTGGTCTCAAACCAAATCTCGCATACGCGCCCCTTTACATGGGTGGAGGTTTTGATTTTGGGACCGGCCGGTGGGCTGTGTCATCCGGTGGTGATCAACTGCCAATTGGGGGCGTTTCGTGGAGATCCGCGGCAATCTTCATGAACTGGCTCCACAACGGCAAGGCCAACACGATCGAGGCGTTCTCATCCGGAGCCTATGACGTGGCCACTTTCAACGCATCAAGCCCCTATACCGACCAAACTACGCGCAGCCCAGATGCGAAGTACTGGATCCCGAGCCTGGACGAATGGATGAAAGCAGCCCACTACGATCCAAATCGCTACGGTCCGGGCGAGGGCGGATGGTGGAATTTCAATAATTCGTCGGACACGATGCCCGTGCCTGGACTACCCGGTGAAGGTGACACCTCTGCTGGACTCCAGATTGCCGATGATCTTGCCTTCTCTATACCGCTTGAGAGCTACCCGGATACAACAACTCCTTGGGGTCTTCTAGACACCTCTGGCGGTGGGGGTGAGTGGACTGAGGGGTGGTTGCGTGGCAACTTCAAGTACCGGGTTTGGCAGGGCAACGCTGCCGGGCGAACGACGTGGAACCCACTCGATCCTTTCAGCCAAAGCGCAGATGAAATCTGGATTGTCGGTGCCGAGCGACCGCACTTTCCATTCGCTTTAACATCGTTCCGTGTCGCGTCTCTGGTCCCCGCGCCGGGCGTTGGCATGCCCCTCATCGCCTGCGGCCTTCTCGCTTCGGTGCGGCGCAGAAGGTGACTCGATGGGCGGCGGGACGCCGCCCCCACCTTGAACAGCGCTGAGTGAAAGTGCGGGAGACCGGAGGCAGGATGCCTCCGCCACGAAGGTCAGGGAGTGGCCCGGTCGCTTACGCGATGGGCTCGTTGGGATGGATGGTCACGCTGGCGGTCAGTTCGGGTCGCGGGTGATGGGCGCGGGGATCGAGCCGCCCTCGATGGGGCGGATGCCCATGCCGGCCAGATGCTTGTGCCACGCGCCGACGTGGGCTTCCCAGAAGTGGTCGAACGAGTCTTCGAGCGTCATCGACTGCATCGCCTCGTGCGCCCGCTGCCCCATCTTCGTGCGAGCTTCGCCGTTCCTGATGAGGTCCACGAGACGATCCGTCCAGAGGCTCGAATTTTCAGAGCAGAGGACGTACCC
>CAXBOF010000059.1:0-8192 GCA_963977205.1 uncultured Phycisphaera sp.
TTGACATTGTTGTGTCCCCTTGTGGTATATATCTGTTGAATTTGTATCGGAGGCTCAGTTGGGGAAAGCACCAGATTTCACGACAAGAACCAACTGGCCGTCCTTCTCGACTCTGGTACCCTGACGGTCCATGCACGATCCGAAGTCACCCATGCCGCTGCGTCTCGCCTCGATCGCGGCGGGGCCTGTCGTGGCTTTGGTGGTCTACGCGCTGCTTGGCAATTCCGGATTGGACAACGCCCCGCGAGCCGTTGCGGGCTTTGGGGTCTGGATGGCGCTCTGGTGGATGACCGAGGCTGTGCCGCTGGCGGTGACGAGCCTGCTCCCCATCGTCCTGTTTCCATTGGCGGGCGTGCAGGAGATCAGGGATGTCGGTCCGTCGTACGCGCACCCGCTGGTCATGCTTTTCTTCGGCGGGTTCGTGCTCGGGCTGGCTGTTGAGAGGTGGGGGCTGCACAAACGCATCGCCCTGACGACCGTGCTCGTCGTCGGCACCAAGCCCACGAGGCTCATCGCGGGATTCATGATCGCCACCGCGCTGCTGAGCATGTTCATCTCCAACACCGCCACGGCGATCATGCTCCTGCCCATCGCGGTCAGCGTGATCGGGCTGCTCGATCGGCTGCACGAAAGCGAGGGCGGCATGGGGCTCAACTTCCCCGCGGCCCTGCTGCTGGGGATCGCCTACGCAAGCTCGATCGGGGGCGTCACCACCATCACGGGCACGCAGCCAAACATCATGCTCATCGGGTTCCTCGCCGAGCGCGGCGTAGAGATCTCCTGGGCGCAGTGGCTGCCGCTCGGGGCGGTGCTGACCGGATGCATGCTCCCGCTTGCGTGGCTGATCCTGACGAAATTCGCGCTGCCTCTGCGGATCGCATCGGTGCCGGGTGTGGGCACGATGCTGCGCGAAGAACTGCGCAAGCTCGGCCGCATCGGGCGGGGTGAGTGGACGATCATCACAGTCTTCTCGTTCGTGGCCATCGGCTGGATCACGCGCGTGCCTGTGACGAACAAGCTGGCCGGCATGGGTCACCAGTGGCTGGCGGATCGTTTGACGATGCTTGGCGATCCGGGCATCGCGATGATCGGGGCTGTGGCGCTCTTTGCGATTCCGGTGTACCCGAGCCGACGGGAATTCGCGATGGACTGGCGCACGATGTCCAAGATGCCGTGGGATGTGCTGCTGCTCTTCGGCGGGGGGCTGGCGTTGGCGGCAGCGATGAAAGCCACGGGCCTGGATAGCGCGATCGGCAATTCGCTGACGGGTCTCAATGGCGTGCCGCCGATCGTGCTCGTGCTGATTGCCTGCACAACCGTGATCTTTCTGACCGAGTTGACGAGCAACACGGCGACCACGGCCGCGTTCGTGCCCATCCTCGGCTCGGCGGCCCCGGCTCTGGGGATCCACCCCGTTCTGATGATGGTCCCGGCTGGCGTGGTTGCCAGCTACGCGTTCATGCTCCCCGTCGCCACGCCGCCCAACGCGATCGTCTTCGGCTCGGGTCGGCTGTCGATCGGGCAGATGGCTCGGGCCGGGGTGCTGCTCAACATCGTGGGCGTCATCGTCACGACACTGATCGTTTCACAACTCGCAGGTCCGCTTCTTGGGATTGATTTGAATCTGCCCGTGACGCCCGCCGAAGACGTTGGCCTACCCTGAAATAGCCCCGTCGTGGCGAGCGGCCTGCGAGGGGGCGTCGGGCGTTTGCCCGCACCGCCCGGGGCCGCTGCAAAGGCGATTACTCGCGTATGCAACCAAAGCGATCGTTTCTCTGGCGGCTGGTCCCGGTCCTTGTGCGCGGCGGCCTGGCGATCGTCCTTGTCGCTGTAGGCCTCGGGATTTTCTTCGCACTCAAAGCCCAGCGCATCGAACCCGAGCGCACCGAGGCGATCGCAAGAGGCATCGCCGTCCGCACCATCGTCGCCACCGAGAAGCCCGTGCCCCGCGCGTGGGAGGGCTATGGCACGGCCCGCGCGATGAACGCCTCGACCGTTTCGGCGCAGATCTCCGGCCGGGTTGTTGAACGCCCGGCAGAGATCGAGGCGGGCCTTCCGATCGCCAAGGACGACATCATCGTGCGCCTCGAAACCATCGATGCGCTCAGCCGGGTCAACGCGGCCGAGGCGAGCATCGCTTCGTTCCAGGCGCAGCTTGCCAGTCTGGATGTGCAGGAATCGCGTGTGCAGGAGCAGATCGATTCGGCCCAGGCTGAGCTCGAGATCGAGCGCCGCAACTACGAGCGCGTCAACGCGGCGACCGAGGGCGGCGCGGGCAATCAGGCCGATCTGGACAACGCGTCGTCGGCCGTCCGCCGAGCCGAGCGCACACTGACGACACTCCGCCAGCAGCTGGATGTCCTCCCCTCGAGACGCGACGAGCTGCTGGCGCTGCAGGCAAATGCGCGATCATCGCTCAGCCAAGCGCAGGAAGATTTCAGCCGAACCACGATTCAGTCTCCGATGTCGGGCGTGCTGCAGGATGTGTATGTCAGGCCGGGCGAATTGCTCTCGATCGGTCAGCAGGTGGCGCGGGTCGTGGATCTCCGCAGGCTTGAGGTGCCGCTGCGCGTGCCGATCTCGGCGGGCTCAACGGTGCGCATCGGCGACAAAGCTGTCCTGCGCAGCGACGGCCCGGTGCAGCAGGAATGGGCCGGGAAGGTCGGCCGCATCGCGCCCGAGGCCGACCCGAGTTCGCGCACAATGATCGTCTTCGTCGAGGTGAATCAGGACCCCGAAATTCTGGGCATCGGTGAAGCGATGCTCCTGCCCGGGCAGTTTGTCGTGGGCAGCATCGCCACCAGCGACGAGCGCCCGATGGTGCTCGTGCCGAGGCGGTCCGTCTCGGGCGATCGTGTGCTCTGCGTTTCTGAAGATCTCCAAGACGGGCACCACCGCGTCGTGCCCGTCGATGTCGAGATCAGCCACTACATCCGCGGCTCGATGCCCGACATCGAACCGGCCGAACGCGAGTGGGCCGTCATCGAATCGGGCCTTGAGCCCGGCAGGCTCGTTATCATCTCCAACCTCGACGAGCTTGTCGGCGGGATGATGGTCGACCCGGCCGGGCAGGTCGAGCAGTCAGGGGGCGGCTCGTGAGTCTGCCCGGCTTTGGCGTCCGGCGTCCGGTCGTTGCGAACCTCGTGATGTTCGCGATTCTCGCCGCCGGCGTGATCTTCGGATTCACGCTCAAACGCGAGTTCTTCCCAGAGGTCCGTCCGAATCTGGTCTCGGTGGTGGCGCCCTACCCCGGCGCGAGTCCCGACGAGGTCGAGGACGCGCTGGCCAAGCGCATCGAGGACGTCGTGGACGATCTCGACGATGTCGAGGAGATCAACACCACGGTCTCCGAGGGCCTGGCCGCGGTGACGATCGAGTTCGCCGAGGGCGCCGACATCGACGAGAAGGTCGCCGAGGTCAAACGCGAGATGGATGCGCTGCAGGACCTGCCCGCCGAGTCCGACCGCATCCGCGTCGAAAAAATCGAGCCCAACCTGCCCACGATCAGCGTCTCGCTCTACGGCGACGCCGACGAGCGCACGATGAAGCAGGCGATCAAGGCCATCCGCGACGATCTCGAACTCGTCCCGGGCATGGGCGACATCAGTATCTCCGGCGTGCGCGGCGACGAGGTGCTCGTCGAGGTCCGCCCGGAATCGCTCATCCGATACAAACTCAGCCTGCCCATGATCTCCGAGCGCATCCGCGCCGAGATGCAGGAACTCCCCGGCGGCACGATCAAATCGGCGACCTCCAACACCGCTGTCCGCATCCTGGGCGCTCAGGAACGGGCCGACCAGATCCGGCGCATCGTCGTCCGCGCCGAGGCCGACGGCTCGGTTGTGCGGCTCGGCGATATCGCCGACATCACCGAGGGATTCGTCGATGTCGACAAACGCTCTCGTCTCAGCGGCGAGCCCGCGTTCTCGCTGACGGTCTTCAAAGTCGGCGATCAGGACGCGGTGCGCATCGCCGAGATGGTCAAGGCATACGTCGCGGGTATGAAAGGTGAGGAGATCTCGCTCAAGTTCTCCGAGCGGCTGGCGCTCTTGATGGCAAAGGGCCAGCGCTCCAGCACGCACAAGAAGGACGCCAAGAAAGCCAGCATGCAGGGCCTCCCAGAGCCGCCCCTGCCCGAGATCGACCCCGTGTCCCCGCGTCTGCTTGCGCACAAACTAGGTGCCGAGCAAGCCGCGGCCGGCGGCATCCCGCCCGGCGCGAAAATCGATTACACAACGGACCTGGCCAAGTTCATCGTCGGGCGACTCGATCTGCTCACACGCAATGCGCTCTGGGGCGGCCTGCTCGTCTTTGCGACGCTCGTGCTCCTACTCAACTGGCGCGTCTCGTTCTGGGTCGCGCTCGGGCTGATCATCTCGCTCATGGGCACGTTGGTCGTGATGTACTTTGTCGACATCTCGCTCAACCTGCTGACGATGTTCGGTCTCATCATCGTGCTGGGCCTCCTCGTCGACGACGCGATCGTCGTCGCCGAGAACATCACCGCAGGCACGAGCAGGGCGAGCCCGCGCTCGAGGCCGCCATCGCCGGAACGGACCAAGTCTCCTGGCCAGTCGTGGCGACCGTCATCACAACAATCTGCGCCTTCCTCCCCTTGGCGCTCATCCAGGGACAAATCGGCGATTTCCTCGAAGTCCTGCCGATCGTGGTCGTCTGCGCGCTCTCGGTGTCGCTGCTCGAATCGCTCTTCATCCTCCCCGCGCACATGGGCCACAGCCTCGCCAAGGCCGAGCGGTCCAAATCCAACGGCGGGAGCTGGTTCACACGCATCGAGAGCAAATTCGACCGCGGCCGCGATCACTTCTTCAACGGATTGCTCATCCCCGCGTACGTCAAGCTACTCCGCAAAGCGGTCAGGTTCCGCTACATCTCCGTTGCCGTTGCCTTCGCCGGGGTGCTCGCCTCCTTTGGCATGGTCGCCGGCGGCTATGTCGAATTCATCTTCATGGAGGCCAGCGATTCCGAGACCGTCAACGGCGAGCTGCGCATGCCTATCGGCACGCCAACCGATGTCACCGACAGCTATCTCAATCGCATCGAAGAGGTCTGCCTCGCACAGCCCGAGGTCCAGCACTGCTGGGCCGTCGCAGGCGAATTCAGTTCACTCGACGGCGGCGGGGGTGGCGAGCAGACCCACCTGGGCCAGGTCATACTCGAGATCCTGCCCGTCGAGATCCGCGAAGCAGCCAAGCCCCCGATGCGGTCCTCGGATGTCCTCATCGAAGACATCATGGCTGAACTGGGCGACATGCCCGGCGTCAAGAGCTTCCGGCTCGAAGGTGTCGCCGGCGGTCCGGACGGGCCGGCCATCTCGCTCACCGTTGTCGGCAGCTCCGAAACACTCATCGCGCGCACGATCGAAGAGGTCAAACACACGATCTCGTCCTACCCAGGCATCACCAACATCACAGACGACGCCGACCGCGGACAACGCGAGCTGCGCCTGGCCCTCCGCGACGGCGCCAGCGAACTCGGCTTCACCACCGGCAACATCGCCCAGCAGATTCGCGGCTCGGTCTACGGGCTCGAGCCCTACAACTTCGCCGGCGACGACGAAACCATCGACGTCCGCGTCACACTGCCAAAGGCGTTCCGCTCAAGCCTGGCCAACATCGAGAGCATGTTCCTGATCGCGCCCGAAGGCCAGGCCGTGCCGCTGCCAGAGGTGGTCAGGGTCGAGGAGGTCGAGGGCTACGCGACCGTGCGTCGGCTTGACGGCCGCCGGGCTGTCACGGTGACGGCCGATATCGACCGCCAGTCCGGCGCCAACCCCGAAGAGCTCACCGCGGCCTTCATGCCCGAGCTCCTGGCCATCGCCGCCAAGACACCCGGCATCGAAATCCTCGAGCGCGGCAGACAGAAAGACGTCGCCGAGTCATTCGCGACGCTGCCACTGGGCATGCTCGTCGCCGCGGGCTTGATCTACGTCACGCTCGCGTGGCTCTTTTCCAGCTACACGCAGCCACTGGTCGTCATGTCCGCGATCCCGTTTGCGACGATCGGCATGATCTGGGGCCACTTCATCATGGGCTACGCGATGACGTTCCTCTCGCTCATCGGCTTCGTCGCGCTGGCGGGCGTGGTCGTCAACGACTCGCTCATCTTCATGGAGTTCTTCAACGAGCGCCGAGCCAAGGGCATGGGCGTGCCCGACGCGTGCCTGGCCGCAGGGAGAGCGCGCGTGCGGGCGATCCTGCTGACCACGATCACCACCGTGCTGGGCCTCATGCCGCTCATGCTCGAGTCGAGCTTCCAGGCTAAGTTCCTAATCCCGATGGCGATCACCATCAGCTTCGGGCTCATCTCGGCGACCGTGATCATCCTCGTCGTCCTGCCCTGCCTGCTCATGGTGCTGGCCGACATCAAGGCGACCGTCCACACGCTCTGGACGGGCCACGTCGAGCACGGCTCAAACGCCCCGGGCATCGTGGGCGAGACGACATCAGGAACCGTGCATCACTAATCACGTTTGATCGTAAAGCCCGGGTGCCACGGCTTGTCCGTCCCCGGCAAGCCGTGCTCTACCAACTCAGCGCGCCGGGTAGATCGTCGTGCGTCCCTGCCTGTTGCCGCGAGCGACCTCGATTGGCACACCCGAACGCGAATCACTCTTGGCAAAAACCGCGCCCAATTCCTCGGCGTCCTCGACCTCGCGTCCGCCGACACGGAGCAGGCGATCCTGGGCCATGAGACCCGCGCGCCGGGCGGGCGAGTCCGGGTGCACCTCGTAGATCACCACGCCCGTCATCGATGGGTCGATCTCCAGGAATCTGTTGACGTCGGGGCGCAGCTCGATGACAGACATGCCCGTCTGCGGCAAGTCAACAACGCCGAGCATCTCACGCTTGTATGTGTCGAATTCGGTGAGCTTCACCCGGGTCGTGTGCGCCTTGCCGTCACGGATATATGAGAGCTCGGCGGGTCGTTCGGTGCCCGAGATGGCGATCGAGTTGCGCAGGCGGTTGACGCTGTCGATCTCGCGCCCGTCGAATGCGTAGATGATGTCGCCCTCAGCGAGCCCGGCCTCGGCCGCGGGGCTCCCCGGGAGCACGTCCGAGATGAACACGCCCTCCGAGTCGCCGAACATCGCGCGGTCTTCCGGGGTCAGATCGGTCATCGTGACACCAAGCCACCCCCGGACGACCCCGCCGGATTCCACGATCGAACGCATCACGCGCTCGACGATCGCCGAGGGGATCGCAAAGCTCAGCCCGATCGATCCGCCGCCAGATTTGCTGAAAATCGCGGTGTTGATGCCCACGACCTTGCCGTCGAGATCGACCATCGGGCCGCCCGAGTTGCCCGGGTTGATGGCCGCGTCCGTCTGGATGAATTCCTCGTACAAGACCCGCGGCTGGTTGGGGTTCGCCCGCTGTTGCGATTGCCCGAGCACACCCTGACGACCAAGCGCACTGACAATGCCCGCGGTGACCGTGTTTGAGAGTCCAAAAGGCGAGCCCACCGCCAACACCCAGTCGCCCACTTCGAGTCCGTCTGAATCCCCAAACGAGGCCGCGACCAATTCCTCGGCGTCGATCTTGAGCACCGCGACATCGGTCGCCGGGTCCGAGCCCACGACATCGGCAAGATAGCTCCGGCCGTCGATCAGACGAACCTCAAGCTGCTCGGCGTTTGCGATCACGTGGTTGTTGGTGATGACGTAGCCGTCCTCGCTGACGATCACGCCCGAGCCGAGGCCCGAGTCCTGAAACGTCGCCTCGCCCCGCGCGATGATCCGGCCGAAAATATCCCGCCGGACGGGCGTGATGAGGTTGCGCCTCTGTATGAACACAACGCTCGGCTCGATTTCCTTGGCCGCCGCGTTGAACGCCCTGGACAGGCTGTTGGCGTGGCTCCGGCTCTGTTCGAGGTCGTGGTCTGTTGATTGGCCAAGGGCCGGAGCAGCAAAAAACGTCAGTGTAAGTGTCAGCGCAGCGATCTGTCGGAAGAGCATGGATCGGATTCCCCTTGGGCTCACACAATGCCCGTGAGCCCCTTTGGGCGGATGCGCGAGCCGGGGCTTCCCGTCAGGTGCCCCGGGTGTCGCCAAACAAGTCTATGTGCAGCCTCCGGCAATACCGCCAGCCGCGCTCGATACACGCCCCGACCACCCAGTCCGTTGTACCGGCTGCCGGCGGCCTCGTTCCCTCGGGCATCAGCATCACATCGCC
>CAXBOF010000060.1:0-8111 GCA_963977205.1 uncultured Phycisphaera sp.
GTTGCCGATCACGGAGCAGTCGGGGCTGAGTTATTCGAGCACGCGCGACGGCGTGATGCACGCTTGCGGCCACGACGGGCACACCTCGATCCTGCTCGGAGCCGCCCGCGTTCTGCAATCGCTCGAGACCCGTCCCAACAACGTCACGCTTGTCTTTCAGCCGGCCGAGGAATCCGGCGGCGGCGGGCAGCGTTTCTGCGCCGAGGGCATGCTCGATGGCTCGGCGAGCGGTGGCCTTGGCCCCAAGGTCGCGCGCATTTTCGGGCTTCACGGCTGGCCCAGCCTGAAGCTCGGCACCGTGCGCACCAAACCCGGGCCTCTGATGGCGTCAACCGACGAATTCCTGATCACGGTCAAAGGCAAGGGCGGGCACGCGGCAAGGCCCCACCTTACGCGCGACCCGATCGTCGCGGCCAGCGCGATCGTGATGAGTCTGCAGACGATTGTCAGCCGGAGCACGAGCCCGGTCGACTCGGTCGTCTGCACGATCGGGCGCATCGAGGGCGGCACGGTCGACAACGTCATCCCCGAATCGGTCGAACTCGAGGGTACGACGCGGGCGCTCACGCCCCAGATGCGCAAGCTCGCCGAGGAACGCGTGCGCGAGATTTCTGACAGCGTTGCAAGGGCGCACGGCTGCACGGTCGAGATCAGATGGAACGTCGGCTACCCGGTCGTGCACAACGATCGCGCGATGACCGAGCGGTTCTTTGATCTGGCGGGGCGCGTGCTGGGCGAGGACAATGTCTCGCTGGCCGAGGCCCCGGTGATGGGCGGCGAGGACTTTGCGTACTACGCCGAGCACGTGCCGGCGTGTTTCTTCTTCCTCGGGCTCTGCCCCAATGGAGATGGAACGTACCCCGAGATCCACACGCCCCGCTTCGATTTCAACGACAAGGCGCTCCCATTGGGCATCGAGCTGATGACGCGTCTGGCGCTCGAACAGTACTAACCGTTCGGGTGCCACGGCTTGTCCGTCTTCGGCAAGCCGTGCGCGTTTCTCATAAACAACACGGGTTGCCCTTCGGGACAACCCGTGGCACCCAGATCAGATATTTTTTCAGAACGGCAACTGGAACGTCAGCCGTCCGCCGTGGGCCTCGTAGTCGTCGCCGAAATCACCCTCGTATCCGAGTGTGAGGTTGGCGCCGTTCTTGAGCTGCCACGCGATGCCGGCAACGGGTGAGACGTAGTTGTCGACCGCTGCATCTTCGAGGAAATTGGTCCACGCAGCCCCGCCGTAGATCGAGGCGCCGTCGCTGATGCGGTACTGAACCTTGCCGCCGAGCTTGAGGATCTGCTGTTCGATGCCGGGGTCGATGGTGTACTCGTCGACGTCGAGCTCGGCGGATTCGTGGACGGTGTACTGCTGGGCGGCGATGAATGTCCACTTGTCGTAGTCGTAGCGGAAGGCGTTGGTGATGCCGAACGAATACAGCGTGCCGCCGGCGGCGAAGTCGTACGAGACCACGGCTTCGGCGGAGACGCCGGGCGTGACGGTCCAGCTGAAGCCCTGCTTGGCATCGGGCTCGACGAGCATGAGATTGATCGGCGCATCCAGGTGCAGACCCAGATTGAAGACGTCGGCGCCTTCGATGGTGTGGTAGCCGATCGGCAAGCCGAGCACGAGGCTGAAGCGTTCGTGGAATCGGGCCTCGGTGCTGAAGGTGAGATCGAAGTTCGAGCCGGAGAAATCGCCCGCTTCGACGACCTGCCCGAGGAAATCGACGCGAGAGAGAAACCCGCCGTGATCGATGGCGACCGAGCCGAGCTGCATCCGCGGGACGTCGTCCTCGATGGGCTCGGCGGCTTCCGGGTCGTGGTACATGCGGTTGATCTGGTTGCTGGCCGGGCTTGCGTCGGCAAAGAGACCGAAGCGGTCGAAGCGGTAGCGGGCGCTCCGCGCGGTGGAAGCGAGCGGGTTGCCGTCGGTGATCGAGACGGGCGACGTCTCGGCGATCGCGGAGAGGAAATCTTTGATAATGTCGGGGTTGTCTTTGAGAAAGAAGTCCTGAAGCTGATCGCCCAGATCGCCGTCGGCCTCGTCGAGCACGATGGGCGGGCCGTCGTAGCCGGCGATGTCGTTGATCGTGATGACCGCCCCGCCGCCCGAGCCCCCGGTCGGGTCGTAGTTGATGTCGATCGCGCCGTCCACACCCGCGTAGCGGAGCATCGCGTCGAACGCGACGCCATCGAACGAGGCGAAATCGCCCTGGGTGTCCGCGAGATCCTCAGCCAGGTCCGGCAGGGTGCTCCCGCCCACGATCAGCGTGTTGCCCGGGTTGCCCGTTTCAGAGAGATCGAACACGAAGAGCTCGTCCGACTGCGCAAGGGTGAGCCCCGGCAAGGCAGCAGAAGCGGCGAGAATGATCAGGGCGCGTGCGTTCATCTGAGTGCTCCGTCGGAAATGGCTGAATTTCCGATGGATCGTCTAGAAACGGATGGTCGCGCCAAATTTCAGGATCGCCTCGCGTTCAAGTGATGTGAAGTTCTCATCCGTGTCGTAGCTCTCGTTGTAGACGACATAGATCTCCTGCCCGGGCGAAGGCTCCCAGCGGAGGCGGGCGTTGAGGCCCGTGATATCCGAGACGCTGTCCCACTGGAGGATCGTGTCGAGCGTGAGATCGGGCGAGAACTGCACCGTGCCGCGGGCACGGACGATATCGACCTCGAAATCACCCTCGGGCAGGTTGATGTCCTGGTGGATGCCCTCGATGGAGCCCTGGAAGCGGGCGCTCGGGCGGAGCGTTATGGTCGCGTTGTAGTCGGATCGCGTGCCCTCGTAGAACTCACCCAGGCGCAAACCGACCTGGCCGGCCAGTGTCCGCGAGGTATCGGTGCCGGCATTCATGGAGAGAAAGAGCCAGTGGTAGCTGTCCTCAGGGATGATGACGCCATCGGATATCTCGAAGGGTTCGCGGAGTTTGTCGCGTTCGAAGATGAGATTCGCCGCGACGAATCTGCCCGTGTTTGTTTCCAACGACGATCCGATGAGCGTCATCTCGAGCGTGTTGACGGTGTCGCCAAGATCGGTGTAGAACTCGCCGCCGGTGGTGACATCGACCGCCCGGACACCCTGCCAGTCGGGGCGGAAGGTGCGTGTGACGTTGGCGATGTGCTCGCGCTCACCGGGGCGCGAGACGAAGCCGAGCGCGGGGCGGTAGCGTTCATCGACCTGCGAGACGAAGCCGAAGATGCTCCAGTCCTCGGTCGTGATTTGCGCCCGGCCACCGACGGCGTAGCCGTACTGTTCCTGGCCCGCATCAGGGTCGTCACGCGTAGCCTGGGCAAAGACGCCCGCGCGCAGGTTGGTGTCGCCCATGAACCGAGAATTGACGTAGCCAAAGTCTGCGCCAAAGAGCTGGTTCTCGCCCCGGGCGCTCGGGTTGCCGTTGGTCGCGATGACGCCGACGTAGGACTCGTCGAGCACATCCACGACCGCGCGTCCGACAGAGAGGTTCTTGCTGCCAAGCTCGTCATCGTCTTCCATCTGGACATTCAGGACACCGAAGCGGACATTGCCTGTGCGCCCGGTGACGCGTGCGCCGGCGAGGATGCCTTTCTCCTCGCCGCTCACGATGCCGATGCGCCGGCTGAAGAATGGGCGCGGGCTCTGGCGGATGCCGCCGAACTCGAAGACGCCGGCCTCTTCGAGGAAGAAGTCGCGTTTCTCATCGAAGAAGAGAGGGAAACGCGAGAGATTCACGCGGCGCTGATCGACCTCGGCCTCGGCGAAGTCGGTGTTGATGGTGATGGCGGCCGTGATCTCTGGCGTGATGCGGTAGAAGACGTCGAGCCCCGCGTCGAAATCGGGCCAGCCGTCGTCGAGTTCGCTCGTCAGCACGCCGAAGGGTTTGAGTGTCAGCCCGAGTCCCTGGTGCATGTCGCCCGCAAAGCCGTCGATGATGCCCGCCCCGCCCAGACTCTCGACTTCGAGTTCACGCCTGGCGCCGGACCACCGGGTGACCTCGTTGCTCCGCCGCACGGTGCGCTCGATGTTCAGCAGCCACTCTGTCCGGTTGGGGTCGAACGAGAGCGACTTGTACGGGATCGAGACCTCAGCTACCCAGCCCTCGTCGTCGATGGTGACAGCCGAGTACCAGATCGCGTCCCAGGCGCTGCGTGTAATGTCGCCCTCGATGAGCGCATCGCCGCGCAGCCCCGCGGGCCCGAGTGTGAAGAGGTAGCCCGAGCGCTGCGACGCGAACGGGTCGATGGCAATCGAGATGAAATCGTCCGTGCCGGTCGAGCCGTCACGTTTCATCTCGGTGGCCCGGATCTGGCCCGGGTTGTCATCGAAACATCGGATGGCCAGGTACAGATGCTCATCATCATGCAGCACGCGCACGATGGTTTCCTGCGTTGCCTTGGCGCCCTGTACAGGGTCGACCTGGGTGAAATCCCCGAATGTTGGCGCGTCCTGCCAGACTTCATCGGAAAGTTGGCCGTCGATGGTCGGGGCTGATGTAGTGCGCTGTATCGTGTGGCGTCGTTGTTCTGCGTTCTGCGCGCCAGCATAATCGCACGCGAAAAGTGGGAACAACAGAGCCACTGGCAACGAATAACACGGACGCAGCATGCCGACCTCACGGAAGAGAAGAAAGCCAAGGGCCCCGATCCTACCAACCCAGCCGCGGGTGGGGGCGGTCCGTGGCACTTGGTCGTACCCCATCAGGAACCCATACCATTTGTCCGTGTCCGACGAGATCGAACAGAACGCCTCAGAACCGCCCGTGAACGTCGAGGAACGCCTCCGTGAGCTGGGCGCCAAGGCACGCGCGCTGCCCGGCACGCCGGGCGTGTACGTCATGAAAGACGACAAGGGCGTCGTGCTCTACGTCGGCAAGGCCAAGAGGCTCTGCGACCGCGTGAGCAGCTACTTTGTCCGATCGGCCGATCTCGGAGCCGCCAAGCAGCCCATGCTCCAGCTCGTTGTCGATTTCGACACGATCGAGTGCGAGACCGAGGTCGAGGCGCTCCTGGCCGAGGCCCGGCTGATCAAGGACATCAAGCCGCCCTTCAACGTGCGCCTGACCGATGACAAGACCTTCCCCTATCTGGTCATCACGCAGCGGGAGGACTTCCCCCGAGTTTTCATCACGCGGAACCCATCTGGCATCGATGACAGGACGGGCCAGGTTTCGCCGGAGTTCAAGGGCGCCAAGGTGCTCGGGCCATTCATCGATTCGGGCGCGCTCCGCGAGTCGATCAAGATCACGCAGAAGATCTTCAAGTTCCGCACGTGCAGCCTGGACATTATCGAGAACGACCCGAAGAACCTGCACTTCAGGCCGTGCCTCCTGCACCCGATCGGGCAGTGCACCGCGCCGTGCGCCAACCGGATCTCCAGCGAGCAGTACAAGGACGACGTGCAGCGATTCGTGCGGTTCATCGGCTCGAAGCGGTCGGTCGTGCTCCGCGAGATGCGCGAGCAGATGACCCAGGCGTCCAAGATGCTCGAATTCGAGAAGGCCGCCGCCCTGCGCGACCAGATCCGCGCGATCGAGAAGCTCGACCACCGGGCCGACACCAGCGACCGCTGGCAGCCCGAGACGGAGATCGGCTACGTCGATCCGCAGAAAGGCCAGGTCTCCCTCCAGCGCGTGCTCCAGATGGAAGACCCGATCCGGTGCATCGAGGGCTTCGACATCGCCCACCTGCAGGGCAACGAGACCGTGGGCAGCAAGGTCTGCTTCGTCGACGGCCGCCCGTTCAAGAACGAGTACCGCAGGTACAAGGTCAACAGCGTCCACAACGACGACTACAAAGCGCTGCAGGAAGTCATCAGCCGGCGCTAACGCGAAGCGGGCCAGGGCTTCGAGCTCTACCCCGATGTCATCCTGATCGACGGCGGACTGGGACAGCTCCACGCCGCGATGGAGGTGTTCGATACGCTCGACATCCCGCCGCCGATGGTCGTGAGCCTGGCCAAGAAAGAAGAACTCATCTACGTTCAGCGCAAGTCGGCCCCCATCAAGCTCGGTCGCGACAATCTGGGCCTCAAGCTCCTCCAGCAGGTCCGCGACGAGGCGCACCGCTTCGCGCAGCATTACCATCATGTGCTGAGGCGGAAGAAGACGCTTGGGGAGTGAGATGAATACAGCCGACGAATTACGCACGATCCGGCACGATGCTTACGAAGCGGGCACGCTCGATCGCGCCGACGGCTCCAAGCAAGAGATCTTCCCGCACACGCTCCACCCCGAGGACTGCGACTATGTCCGCGACCGGGTGGCCGAACTAAGCCCCGCTCGCACGCTCGAAATCGGCTGCGCCACGGGGCTCTCGACGCTGGCGCTCTTTGAGGGCTGCGCCAGTGCGGGCTGCACGCCCGAGCACACGATCATCGACCCGTACCTCCGCGCGGGCTGGGGCAGCGCCTCGCTTGTGTTGCTCGAACGCACCGACCTCATGGAGCACATCACGCTCGATGAACGCGAGTCGATTGTCGCGCTCGGTCAGTACGTGGGCCAGGACCCGAAGCCTTCGTTTGATTTCGCGTTCATCGACGGCTGCCACTGGTTCGAGTGTGCGCTCACCGATCTCTGGCTCACCAGCCGAGTCCTCTCACCGGGAGGCGTCATCGCGATCGACGATCTCTGGATGCCCGCCATTCAGCGCACACTCGAGTACGCAACAGGGAACCTCGGTCTCGAGGTGATCGCCATGCGTTCCCGCGGCGGCAAGGACCGCATCGCGTTCCTCAAAGTCGCAAACGACGCGAGCAAACGCGACTGGCAGTTCTTCAAAGACTTTGAATAGCCGATGAGCGGGTCGAATTGCTGCTCAGACGTCGACCGTATCAATCCACCCGCAGGAAGAACGCCGTGAACCCCGTCTCGTCCTTCTCGACGACGATCGGCACGTCGGCCGAGGAGGATCGTTGGCGTGAGGCGCGCCGGTTGGTGCCGCCGCCGTCTTCGTAGGAGATGTAGTCGTTCGAGTCGGACCAGACGGTGCGCGTCACGATTGTCTCGGCCTTGCCCATGTAGCGGTTCGCCCAGATCGCGTAGTGCGCGCCCTTCTTGTGGGCGAAGCTGGCCAGGTCACCGTCCCAAGGCCTGACACTGTCGGTCGTGCGGAACGAGCTGACACCGATCAGGTGCACGCGCTCGGGGTCTTCGGTGATCTGCAGCGCTTTGAGCAGCTTGGTGTTGGCGTCGCGGCGTTGGTCCTCGTCCCACTCTTGCCAGTGGACATCAGACGAGGCGAGCAGCTCTTCCTGCTCACGCAGGGCCGCCTCCATCCGCTCCCACGGGATCTCGCGCACGACAGCCGACTCGCCGCTGGGCAGGCTGGGCGCAGCCGCGTAGGGCTGGTAGCTCTCCTGCCACACGCTCGAGCACCCGGACGCAAGGCCCAAGGTCAGAACACCAAGCACGGCAAATGTGAGTCGGTTCTTCATGGCCATAGTCTACCGGTCAGCTCTCTTCGAGTGCCTCTCTGTATCGGCTCATCACGTGCTGACGTGTAATCAGGCCGATCGGGCGGGGTGTTTTTCCGGCTGTCACGAGGCACAGGCTGGAAACATCGTGCATTGCGAACCGGTCCACAACCACATCCAGCGTCTCGTCCGGGTAAATCACCGGCAGGTCCGTCCGCAATAACTCGGCCACCAAGAGCAACGGGATGGCCTCGCGGTCGATCAGGGCCGTCCGCATGTCCTTGCCCGTCACCATCCCGATGAACGAGCCGTCCTGCTCCACCACAACGAAGTCGGGCACGTGATAATTCGCATGAAGAGAAACTAATTTGCCCAAGGGGTCCGAGGCGAAGACCGCGTCGTCGGGCAGGGGCTCGATCGGGACGCTCGTCACCGGGATCTTGCGGAGCAAGGAGATGTCCCGAGCCCCGCCCATAAGGACGCCCTGCCGCCTGAGCTTGAACGTGTAGATCGAGTCGCGCTCGAGCACGCTTGCCACGACCGTCGCCACGACCGCCGCGAGCATGATGGGCAGCAGGACATACACGTTGCGCGTCAGCTCGAAGAGGATCAGGATCGAGGTGAGCGTCGCGTGCGTGGTGCCCGCCACGACCGCAGCCATCCCAACCAGCGCGTAGGCCGCCGGCGAACCGCCCGCTGGCATGAGCCCCACGCGCTCAAGCGCCAC
>CAXBOF010000061.1:0-8092 GCA_963977205.1 uncultured Phycisphaera sp.
GCTGAACTTATGCACAGGTTTGTTCACAGGTGTGGACAACGTTTTCCACAGAACGGCTAGCTATCCACAGGGTTATACACAGCTTTGTCCACAGCCAACCGAGCATGTGCCGTGGGGGGGTATATAGCGGGGGTGCCCCATATGGGTAGAACAAGGGAGTCCCACTGGCATCCAATTCTGTGAGGTTTTCTGAGTATTCCGCACTTAGGTGTTAGGCCGCTGGGCGCATGCTGTTCCGCATCGTGGGAGGCGTTCCGTATGGTGGAACAAACCCGTCTGGCCGTTCCGCATCGTGGAACTGGAAACGCTTGCCGGCTCAATATCGAGTCGCGCCACGGGGGGCTCTCAGGGTTGCGGGGATCGAGGACCGCTGAGATGGGTCGAATCGGCTGATCCCCGTCAATATCCAGGGGTCTTTTGGGGCCGGCTTTGAACACCGTTTTGGGTGGGAAGAGGGTGGGAAGCTTCCCACCCTAGTGTTTCTAAATTCACGGTGAAACACTATGAATCAATCAATCTACCTGGACTTTCTTGAATGTAGCTAAAAACAGGGGTACATGGGGGGGTGGGAAGCTTCCCACCCTTCCCACCCTCTTCCCACCCTCAGGCGATCGTGTACTTGTCGTCGGCTTCGGAGAATTCGATAGCTCCGTCGGCGACGGCAGCAGCGACAGCATCGCTGAACCGATGCCGGGTCCCTGACGATGTCGTAGCCCTGGAGAGCTTGCCCGTAGCGATCGGCCCCTCACCAACTTTGCGGACGATTGAATCCCGCAGCCGAGCGACGGCTTTGCGTTCCTTCACGTCGTCCACGGTCGCCTCGCGTTCGGCGAGGAACATTGTTCGGGCGTCGGCGGCCCTCGAGTCGGCTTGCCGCTTGACGGCCAGGACGTGGGATCGCACCTTGTCGGAGTGTGTCATGATCATCTCAGCCAGCCCCCAATCCTCAAGGTTGACATCCATTCTCCAGTCCATCAGTGCCAGCAGTGCCGCCGTCTTCAGTTTTAAGAGCCCTCTGTGGCCGTCTAGGTCGTCCAAACGCTCTGTTCCTGCAGCGACGACCCGGCGGTGCGCTCTGAGCTCTTCACGGATCTCTGAGCAGACCTCCATGAATTCGTCGCCGTCGCGGTCCCATACGTTGTTCTGAAGTCCAACGACGAGGTTGCCGGGGTGCTCCGGTAGTTGTTCGGGGAACTCGCTGTGTGCCCAGAAGAACACCATGCGCTTCGGTAGGCCGATCAAGGCTGATTCGAACAGTTCCGAAGCGAGGGCTGTTTGGATGTTGATGGTTGCCGCTACTCGACGTTTGCCGCCGGGGATCCGGCGCTTGGTTTCCATCGAGGCGTTGAGTTGGCCGAGTGTCGAGCCCGACCACGCCGAGCAAAGCGTTTGGACGAGCGTTGTTCCGCTCCGCTTTTGTGCTTCGGTGATTGCTGTTCCTTCGTCTGCTGTGAAGTGGATCCCTCGGTACTCGCCGAACTTGTACGACGGGTCGCCCATCTTCTTCCCTTTGTCGTTGAGCTCGTACCCCATGAACGCCTGGATGACTCCTTCGCCGGAGCCGATTGGGGCGTCGAAGTCGACTCGTTTGCTGAGTGTTTTGCCTGACAGGATTTCTGCCGCTGCTCCGTTGGAGATTGTCTTGCCGCCTGAGGATTCAGCCACGACGCAGGTGATGTAGTCGAGCGTTGCTTTTGCTCCGATGATTGCGGGGAGCTTGACTGCTGGGGGGACCATTGCTGAGTATCGGCCGAGTACTGATCCGAGCAGGGCTTCGGGGACGGTCATCGAGCCGTATCCGGCGTCTCGGATGTGCTGGAACATTGGCCTTGCGTTCCAGAATTCTTCCGGCAGGCTCATGCCCGAAGTTGGCGGCTCGAGCGGTTCGTCCACTGGCGCCGTGCTGGCCGGTGATGTTGGTGACATCTTTTCGGAGCGGATGCGCCGGGTTGCTTCGGCGTTGTCGGTGATCCCCCGCTTGATCATGAAGTGGTCTGATGGCGTGACTGACCATCCGCCTGGGAACGGCTTGCCAAGTTGGTACCAGATCGGCGGGAGCGTCCCTTGCGTGAATACGTTCAACTGGCCTTTGTCGTGGTGGAAGACTGCTGACAGGCCGTCTCGGTAGTCTTTGCCGGGGCGCACGAATGGTTCTTCTTCGCCGTGCATCCGTAGCGGCGTCCACCCTTCGGCGATCAGGTCGTCGCGAAACTCCGCCCACCCGTTCTTGTTCAGCCACTCCATTGGGTGTTCGTCGTCGTCGCCGGGTAGGCCGAGGCGCTTTTTCAGCACGGGCGCTGGCGGGAGGTCTTTCCAGTACTTCGTCTTAATCTCCGAGACGTTGATCGCTACGCCTTCTTCGAATCGCTCGGCACAGACCGTGGCGGGGTCCGCCTCGACCTTCCAGTTCCTGGTTCCTGGGATGCGAAGGATTGAGGCCATTTCCTTGCGGTCGTTGTGGAGGTTGTATTCGTCCTCGATGTATCGGTAGAAGCCGCTGGAGAGTTCGTATCCGGCTTCGCCATCGAGCTCTTCGGAGAGTGCCCAGTAGACGTGCAGTCCGTGGCCGGAGTTGATGACTAGCGACGGCTCGGGCTTGATCTGGTCAACGATTGCTCGGACCTCGGATTCGGAGTGCTTTTGGACGGCGACGTTTTTGTGTGCTTCGGGGTCGTCCCAATCGAAGTCTGCCGAGAATGCGGCGACCGCTGTGATGTCGGCTGCCCCGCCACGTCGGTCTGGCTTGGCGTCCATGCCGTGGACACCGAACCAGGCGTCTTGCTCGTTCTTGGGGTCGATCTCTGCGAGTGCGGCCAGCATCTCTTCCGGCGTTTTGTATACGCCTCTGAAGCCGAATCCTTCGCCTTCGGATTGGGTGCAGAGGCTGTGGTAGCCGCTGGCCCAAACCATCTTAAGTACTTCTTCTGATGTTACTTTTACTACGTTTGCTGTAGAATCCATTTCATCCTTTCGGGAGGCTTGCGGGCACTCTCGGTTTGGTGCCCTTGGTTGGGGCTTGTTGCGTCCGGTCCAGTCGGTTGAATCACCGGCTGGGCTGTTGACGATACCGCAGTCGACAACCGGCGCGCTTGCGATCTGACTCATGTCACAGTGTTTCTGCACTCAAAATGGTCTACTGTGGTGCCCATGCCCAAACTGAGATACGTAATTGGCGTCGACCCAGGACAGACTGGCGCCATTAGCGTCATTGATCGCGACGGTATTCTTGAGTCCGTTGTGGACATGCCTGGCTTCGGTCCTGAGCCAATGGCGATGGATGTCTCTGCGCTTTTTGAGGCCGTCGGTCCACGGGATGAAATAATTGTTGCGTTGGAAGAACCCTTTGCTGTTCAGTTGAACTCGAGCCAGTCTTCTCTAACCCAAGGAGTCGGCTACGGGATCCTGCTTGGCGTTGTTGGCACGATGGGTCTTCGTCACGAGCGGATCAAGCCTGCCGATTGGAAGCGGGAGCTTGGACTCCCAATGGGCAAGAAGTACACCAGCGCCCAGAAGAAGACCAACTCGAGAATCCACGCTTCGCGCCTTTGGCCTGACAAGGCCAACATGTGGGAGAAGGCGAGCCAGGATGGGCGCGCCGAGTCCGCTTTGATTGGCGAGTGTCTGAGGCGAAGAATATTGGGGAGCGCTGATTGAGTAGTGCCGTGGCAACGGAAGCAGACTGGCAAAGATTCTTTAACAAAGTTTCTGAGCCAGACGAAAACGGATGCATGCTTTGGAAGGCGTACGTCGACAAGGGTGGCTATGGGTTGTTTTGGCTAAGTGGGAAACGCGTGCCATCTCACCGTTTCGCTGCCGGGGCTGTAGGGATGTCTCCCCAAAATGTGGTCAGGCATTCTTGTCACGTCCGGCTGTGCGTCAATCCCGATCATCTCAGTATTGGGACTCAGGCCGAAAACGTGCGGGACATGCTGGAATCTGGCCGTCACGTTTCTCGCTCTGGTGAGGACAGCGGGGTTTCGACCCTTACTGAGATTCAGGTTTTGGAGATCCGCCGCCGGCACGCCGAGGGGGGTATCAACTACAGGGAGCTGAGCGAAGAGTACGGAGTTGACAGATCAAATATTGGTTACATCATCCGACGAAAAAACTGGAAGCACATTTGAGATCATGGATGAACCAACCAAAGGAGCCGACATGGCAACAGAAGATCAAGCACCCGGCGTAGCGCCACGGTTTACGGCGTACGTTTATTGGAAGAACGGAGACATGGAAACGGCGTACGAAGAAATTTCAGGGTACAGCGTCAGCGAGGGCTGCTTGTTCCTGAGTTCGGAGTGGTCTCCTGGTCTGGTGACGATTACTGGCATCCCGCTTTCGGGCATCCAGTCCTACGAGCTACACGCAGACCCAGAACAATGAGCGGCGTCTCGACTCTTGATCCTATCGAGTTGCGCTTCCTTGCCAAGGTGGCCGAGCCGAACGAGAACGGCTGCCGTCTTTGGACTGCGTCCTCGGACAACCTTGGCTATGGAAGGTTTTCTTATATGGGCAGGAGAGTTTTAGCGCACCGTTACGCCGCTGGGATGCTCGATTTCCCGCCTTCGATAGAGGCCCGCCACATGTGCCATACTCCGTCGTGCGTGAACTCTGAGCATCTGACGTTTGGCACGCACGCCGAGAACATGCGCGACATGGTTGCTGCGGGACGTTCTCCCAGAACGAGGGGGGAATCCAACGGCCAGTCCAAGCTTTGCAAGGAGCAGGTCTTGGAGATCCGCCGCCGTTACGCCGCTGGGGGAACCACGCAGCGAAAGCTTGCGGCAGAGTTTGGAATACACCAAACAAGAATCGGATGCATTATTCGACGAGAACTATGGGCACACCTGGAGGAAGAGCAATGAGCGGACTTGGAGTAGAAGAGATCGAGGACGCGAACTCTGCGACTCCAGATTTCAACCGAGGCAAAAATGGTGAGCCGATAATCCAGATGCCCGACGGGAAGTCGAAGCGGTATTCTCGCCAGTCGTCTCACGGGGAGACGCTTGAGGAGAAGTCTGGTTTAAATAACTGGCTTGTCGCCAAGGCCGTCGAGGGTGCAGCGAAAGACCAGTCGATTCTGGCTCGAGCTATAGCGTCCTCTCCGTACGAGGATCACAAGTCCGATTGGACGAAGATCCGCCAGGATGCGATCCAGGCTGGCCGGGGCTCGTACAAGGCTGACATCGGGACGGCGGTCCACGCCATGTCGGAGCGTTTCGAGAAGGAGCACGACTACGACCCTGGCCCAAAGTTCCTGCCGGCTTTGGAGGCGTACTCAAAGATCCAGAGGGATCTCGGTCTTGTTTCGCAATTGATTGAGTGCCAGTTCGTCAACGATGAGCACAACACCGCTGGCACCGCTGATCGTCTTTACGAGCTGACGAAGCCTCTCATCACGCCCACTGACGAGGTGCTTCCCCCAGGCACGCTTGTCGTTGGCGACCTCAAGACCGGGTCGAGCCTTGAGTTCTCGGCTCCCGGTTACGCCATTCAGATTGCCGGTTATGCCGGCGGGGTTCTGTACGACGTTGTCAACAATGTTCGAATTCCGACGCCGACGATCAACCAGAACTGGGCGATCATCATGCACCTCGACGTTGAGTCGGCCCATTGCGAATTCATTTGGATCGACCTGGAGGTCGGAAGATTTGGCGCACGCCTCGCTGAAGAGGTCCGTGAGTGGCGTCGGGCGTGGAGGCGAAAGGACGGATACAAGGCGACCATGCAGCATGTCAAGGTTGCCGACAGCACTCCCACTCCAGACCCGGCCCTCGAGCCGGTCGTCGAGGCTTTGTCGGACTACGCCAAAATGTCCAAGGACCAGTTGCTGGGACTCGCCAACGATCAGTACAACCTGGGAGTTCCGAAGGGGCACGCAAAGGCCCGAATCATCGACGCCATTTTCTTGCACGAAGCGAAGGGTCTCGATGTCGACAAGCTGAAGGTCGTCATTGTTGACGAGGCCGAGGCGGTCCCCGAGGAAGACCTTGACGCCTGGATTGATTACTGCCGTCGCAGGCTTGACATTGTCAAGGAGACGGACGAGATCAAGGAGTGGATGCTGATCCGGTGGCCTGACGGGATGCTCCCGCCAAAGTCGATTTCTTCAATGGGCGAAGCTGAGGCGTTGTCGAAGTTCCTCGATCGCGTCGAGGCTGAGTTTGGAATGCAGTTTGTTGGTGGCCAGCCAGCTCCGCCTTTGCAAAGGAGAGAACGGTGAAGACGACCTACCCGGCCTGCAGGCGACATCCAAGACGCAGCGTCGTGGCTCACACTTCCGACGGGAGAGAGATCACCGTCCCGACAGTCTCGCTGGAGACCGAGATCCTTGGCAGCGACGGCCTCGTCTTGCCTTGGTCTCTTATTGCACGGATTGAGGCCAGTGATGGATGAGGATGACTGCTTCACCTGCGGCGCCAGGTCTAGGCACCAGAGAATGGTTGAGCGTCGGTGCCCGCAGTGCAACGACATCTTTCGCGTGAAGTCCGACAAGAACAAGAAGATCTACTGCACTAGAGAGTGCTACCTAGAAAACTACAACCAGAAACGGCGAAGGTGACGCATGGCACAGTCGCCTTGTGACACCGTTGCTGTATTGTGAAACCTGTTCCCAATCGGGAGCTTCCAACAATCAGAACTTCCAAGTTCGGAAATGAGTGAATACCATGGGTATCGGTACAGAAGACCTGCAAGTAGGCGTCAAATGGTGGGGCGGAAAAGGCGTCGGCGTTGGAGACTCAATCTCTGGCATTGTCGTTTCAGCCAACAAAGAGCAGCAGACCGATTTCGACTCGGGCGACCCGCTCGAGTGGGACAACGGAGATCCGAGGATGGAGTCCGTTATCATCGTGAGCGACACGGGTGAAGTTGACCCTGAAGCTGACAACGATGACGGCGTCCGTGCGCTGCACCTCCGTGGTGGGAACTACGACGTTGAGGAGGGTTCCGGTGTAGCCGGTGAGAAAGCCCTCCTCGAAGCCATCAACAAGTCCGGCATTCGCTGCGACACTGGCGTGAAGATTACGGCGACGATTACCGGAATGGCAAAGGTGACCGGCCGAGGCCGCAACGCCGCCAAGCTCTGGACCATCAAGCTTGATAAGGCTCCTGCCGGAATTGGTGAAGCAGACCTGTTCGACTGACGTTGCAACTGCTATCGTAATCTAGGAAGCCACCAGGGGAAGTTATGACCCCCTGGTGGCTTCTTAGCGTCTAGGATTGTGCTATGGCGATTTCTGCAGATCAAGAACGATTCATCGAATGGCTTCTTACCCCCAAGGACGAGCGCCGACCCCGAACGCAGAACGAGCTAGCGATTGATCTCGGCGTTTCTGCTGCGAAGCTTTCATCCTGGAAGAGCGAGACGGAGTTCTTGCAGGCGTGGGATGGGAAGTATTTGCGGACGATTGGGTCTCCCGAAACCAAGATGAAGATCATGCAGACCCTGATGGGGACAGCTACGGACGAGGACGATCCGAAGCATGTCCAGGCGGCTAAAACATTCTTTGAGATCGAGGGATCGTTGCGGCCAGCAAAAACTCAGGTCGATGTCAACGTCGCGGCTACTCCGGTGTCGGATTTGACTACTGACCAATTGAACGCCATGCTGGCGTCGAAGGCCGGGGATGAGCTAGGACGCCGGCGGGAGGCTTCATGACGTACATCGGCGGGCCTTCTGGGTTCGATCAGTCGCTGAACGAACCGACTCGACGGGCGCTGCTCGATCTTTCTCGGAAAATAGACAGCGCCCCGGCGGGAGCCGATGGGAAGGGCTGGACCGGGGGCTCGTACAACGCTGGCACCGGTATTGTTACGTTCACCTCGACGGATGGTTTGGGTTTCGTTACGGGGGATCTTCGTGGCGCTGGCGGCTACGGCTGGACTGGCGGCTCGTACAACGCTGGCACCGGAATAGTTACGTTCACTTCGACTGATGGACTTGGTTTTTCGACGGGCGACCTGCGTGGCGCCCAGGGCAGTGCCGGTACAGACGGTACGGGCTGGACCGGAGGCTCGTACAACGCTGGCACCGGTATTGTTACGTTTACTTCGACTGACGGACTTGGTTTTTCGACGGGCGATTTACGGGGTG
>CAXBOF010000062.1:0-7961 GCA_963977205.1 uncultured Phycisphaera sp.
GCCAAGGTCGGGCTCGACGCTGGTGGAGCAGATTCTGGCATCGCATACTGAGGTTGCGACTGCGGGCGAACTCAACGCGATGCACAAGATCGCCGACACCCTCAACGCCGGGCCGAGCGTGCCCGGCCGGACATTCCTCAATGAGACCGCTTCGCTGGCGCAGGACCGATTGGCGGAACTGGCGGAGGGGTATCTCACGGCTGCGCGCCAAACAGCGGCGAAAGTCGGAGAAGTAGGGGATGCCAAGCGGCTGATCGATAAGCAGCTCGACAACGCCCACGTCCTGCCGATGATCCAGCTCTTGTTCCCGAGCGCAAGGGTGATCCACACGGTGCGCGATCCGCGGGATGTGTGCGTGTCTTGCTACTTCCAGAGGTTCCTCGGGCCTTTGGGGTTTAGCGATGACCTCGAGCATTTGGCCCGGTACCACGCCGACCACGACCGGCTTGTGGCCCATATGAAGAGGGAACTGGACCTGCCGATCCTGGAGGTGCGGTATGAGGAACTGGTCGCGGACCCCGAGCCGGGCGTTCGGCGGCTGCTGGAGCACGTGGGCCTGCCCTTCGATGAGGGGTGCCTGAGCTTCCACACCAGCGGCCGAGCGATCCATACGGCCAGCCTCGATCAGGTCCGCAGGCCTATCTATACGAGTTCGACCGAGCGCTGGCGCCGCTACGGGGCGGGGGTGGAGCCGATGGTCGAGGCTTTGGTCCGCCATGGCGTGATTGAGCCTGAGCGGGCCTGACCCCGGGTTGGCCCGGGCCTACACTTGTCTCCCGATGTCGGCCGGGACCAAGCAGGGCCGGGTGGTAGGCCCTCCCCGAAGTCGATGCGGATAGGTGAGACAACTATGTACGCGATCATTCAAGAAGGCGGCGGTCAGCGGAAGGTCACCGAGGGGCAGGAGCTCTTCATCGATCTCATCCAGAACGGCCAGGCCAAGGCCGGCGACACCATTACGTTCGACAAGGTGCTCTTTACGGGCGATGGCAGCGGCAAGGTCGCCATCGGTCAGCCCTTCGTTGAGGGCGCCAGCGTGACGGCCGAGGTGATCGATCCCGAGTCCAAGGGCATCAAGCTCGACATCTACAAGTTCAAGGCCAAAGTTGGTTATCGTCGCAAGACCGGTCACCGCCAGCGCTACACACACGTGAAGATCACGTCCGTGGCCGGCTAAACACACATTCAATACCCATTACTGTAGGGTTTGAACGACACTGATTTGCTACAATCAGTCACGGTGTCTGTTCGTCGCTTGTCAAAACCCGAGATTGCGCGTCGTATCCAGCAGGCGGTTGCGTACCAGCAAACCGGTCGCCCGGATCTTGCTGTGCAGATCTACCAAGAGATCTACCCGCTCGTTGTGCGTGACGCCTCGGTGCTGCGTCTGTATGCGATTGCTCTGGTCGGAGCGGGCAAGCCCAAGCAGGCATTTGCCACGATCGACAAGGCCATCAAGCTCGAGCCGATGAATCCTCAGCTGCGCGTTGATCGTGCACGCCTATTGACAGACCTCGGGCGATACCCAGAGGCGGTTATTGAGACAGATCGCGCTTTGGCTCAGCAGAAAGGTTTCAGTCAGGCGATTCACGCAAGAGTCGTGGCGATGCGCCGAATGGGCGAGTCGCGCGAGGCGTATGAGTGGCTCCTTGCGGTTACCGACGAGAACTCAGAGGATTCCTGGGTGATCGATTCTTACGCGGAACTGGCCGGTGAAGTGGACAATCTTGGGCCGATTCTCGGCGCACTTCAGCGGGCGCTCGTCAATGAAAAAGAATTGACGTCTCGTGTTTCTCTGAATTACAAAATCGGCGATGTCCTGCATAGGTTGAAGCGGTACGACGAAGCGTTCGGGGCGTATGACCAGGCGAACGAGCTCCGGCGGACGCCATTCGATACCGAGTTGCATACGAAGCACACGCGTGAGTTGATGGAGAGTTGGAAAGCAGGGCCCCCGACCATCGAGGCCAACGCAAATTTGCAGCCGATCTTCGTCACCGGCGTCCCACGATCGGGGACGAGTCTTGTCGAGCAGATTCTGTCGGCGCATTCAAATGTCGCGGCGGCTGGTGAGACCGTGGCGGTGGCCAAGGCGGCGCAGAAACTCGGCGTTGCGATGAAACCCTACGGCTATGAGTTTGGCCTTGAAGGTCAGGACGAGTCACAGCTAGCCGACATGGGCGAGATGGTCGTCAAGGGCATCGAGAAACTAGCCGGCGCACAGGGTGAGCAGCGGGTGACCGACAAAATGCCCGAGAACATCATGCAGGTGGGATTCCTGGCATCATTGTTTCCGCGGGCGAAGTTCATCCATTGCATCCGGGATATCCGCGATGTCTGTCTCTCGTGCTATCGGCAGGAGTTCTCCGGTTTTTTGCCCTACACGCGTGATCTCACAGCTTGCGCGCATTACGCCTCCGATGTCGCGGAGATCGGGCAATTCTGGCACGAACTGCTTCCGGATCAGGTGTATCCGCTTCACTACAGTGAACTTGTTCTGAATGCAGAATCTGAGATACCTGCGCTCCTGGACTTTGTGGAACTGCCGATGGAGGAAGACTGCCTCCGGCACCACGAATCGGATCGCACCGTGCGGACGGCGAGTTTCGAGCAGGCAACGCAGCCGATCTACACGGACGCGATCGCACGCTGGCGGCCCTATGAGAAGCACCTCCAGCCGGTTGTGGATGTGATGCGCGAGCGCGGGATCGGGCTCAACTAATTCAAACGGACGAAGGCGCCCTTGGCGCGGTCCTTGGTGATGCCTGGGAACCTGAGCGACCGGCCGTGTGTGACGACGTAGACGCCCGGCTCGACGAGGCTGGTTGCGAAGATGGCCTCGAAGGGACGCATCGCGCCGGTGAGGATGACCGGGACGCGGGGTGTGCCGAGTTCGGCGTGGAGTTTGTCGCCCGTCTTGCAGAGCGTGTCTGTGCCGTGGAGCACGAGCACGCCGTCGACATCGGTGTCATCGAGGATTTCGCGGACGTTTCCGACGATGGCGGCCCGGTCGTCATCGGTCATGTCGAGGCTGTCTTTGTGCATGAGCTCGTGGATGCAGAGTCGGGTGTCCTCGAGGCGCAGCCCGCTAAGCATGTGCGCGACGTTCGAGTGCCTGTTGACGAGCGTTCCGGTGGGCTCGTCGTAGACCTTCTCGAGCGTGCCGCCGGTGGTGATAATGGAGATGCGCCTCATGTGCGGATGGTAGCTTCTGAAGTGGGGTGGGCGCATGCAAACACCCCGCGGCAAAGTGGCCGCGGGGCGTAGGCGATCGTGATGATCAGGGTGGGGGCATTGCGGGCCGTCCGCCTACTCAAGCATGCTGACGGTGACGGGTGCGTATCCAGAGCCGGTGTACTGCACTGTGGTCGGGACGCGTGAGGCGTTGTAGAACTCGAGGATGAACGCGCCATCGACGGACATCGTGTAGACATCGGACGGGGCGAGTGAGGCCTCGTTCTGTGGCACGCGGAAGGCGAGCTCGCCCCCGCCGCGGTTCTCGACGCGGAGTTCGCCGGCATCACCCGAGACAGCCAGGTTGACCTGCTGGAAGGGTTCGAGGGTGATGGTGTCGGATGATCGTGTAATCTTTCCGCTGCGGATGACCTTGGTGGTGCCGTCGCTGCTGGCGACAGTTCGGCTGCTTGATTTGCCGCCGCCAAACATCGAGCATCCGCCGGCCATCATCGCGATACCAGCCACACCCACCACACACGCTACTCGTGAATTTTGCTTCATTCGGAATCCCCATTGCTCAAGTGCAGTCCCCCGGTCGTCGGGCTCGCCGCATCAACAGTGATGTCCTATTCACCCCGCAACCGGGCACGAAACTCACACGATGATTTCCTAAGAAGTGTGAAGGCGTGCGGCCTGTGCGGTCTGGGTCGCGATTGGGCGCGGTTATCCCGGACCACCCACGCCTAAGATCCGCTGACGCCACGATGGATCGGCGTCCTCGAAAGGATTGACGATGAAACTCGCAAAGCTCCTGATCGCGCTCGGCGGCGGGCTGCTCGTGCTGATCGTGCTCGTGGTTGTGATCGCCAAGGCCGGCATCGAGAAGGGCACCAACCACGCCCTTGCGGTTCCCACCTCGCTCGACAGCGCGGACGTTGGCATCATGGGTGGCACGTTCTCGATGGCGGGCCTGCAGATCGAGAACCCGGAGGGGTATGAAACTTCGCCCTTCTTCCTGCGTCTCGGGTCGGCGGGCGTAGCCGTGTCGCTCAAATCATTGAGATCCGATGTCGTCACGCTGCCCACGTTCACGCTGAGCGATCTCGATGTCCACATCGACCGCAAGGGCACGACGAGCAACGTGCACCAGATCCTTGAGAACCTCAAGCGGTTTGAGTCGGGCGACACACCCGAGCCGGAGACCGAGAAGGGGCCGGCCAAGAAGTTCATCGTCAACGAGATCGCGATCAAGAACGTTCAGGTGCACGCGCACCTGCTACCACTCGTCGGCGAGCTCTCGACCGCCAAGGTCGTGATCCCCGAGATCCTCCTCAAGGACGTCGGCTCGGCGGGCGACCCGGTTTCGCTTGCGGAACTGACGAACATCATCACGCAGGCCATCCTCGCCTCGGCTGCCGAGTACGACGACATCATCCCCGAGGAGATCCTCAACGATCTCAAGTCGAGCCTGGGCGATCTCAACGCGCTGGCAGAGAATGGCGTCGAGATGTTGACGACCGAGGTCGATAAAGCGGTCGAGGATGCGCAGGATCAGCTCCAGGATAAAGCCGATGAGCTCGAGGGCAAGGCCAAGGACGCCATCAACGAGGGGCTCAACGACCTGCTCGGCGGCAACAAGGACAAGAAGAAGGACGAGGACAAGGGCGGCGGCTGATGCGCTAGCCTGAGTGCGCGGTACACTCCGCGCCATGTCAGGCGTTCTTGAAATCCGCCCAACCCAGATCCGTGAACACGACGCAGCGCCGGGTGATCTCGCCGCGGCGTTGCTCGATCATTTCGCGTCCAGCTATAACGACATCACCATCCGCTCCGTCGGGCAGCATCTTGTCCTCACGCACACCGCGCATCTGCGGCACCTGTGGTCGCCCTGGCTGCACGTCGAGGTCGAGGCGCTCGGGAGCGGCAGCCGGGTGATCGCCAAGTTCTCGCCGCACCCGAATCTCTGGACAAGCTTCGCTTTCGGGTACTTCACGCTCGGGACGACGGCTCTCTTTGCCGCGTGCTTTGCGCTGGCGCAGTCAATGCTGAGTCAGCCGCCCTGGGCGTGGTGGGTCGCCGGCGTGGCGGCCTTGATGATGCTCGCGATGTTCCTGATTGCCAAGCTGGGGCAGCGCCTGGCAAACGAACAGATGCGGGAGCTGTCGGAGCGTCTGGGGGCGGTCCTTGCGGGTGTCGAATCCCAGACAAATGCCGGCGAAATCCAAGCAATGGATCGTGTTTGAACTGTTCTTAACTACACCCGAAACACGCCTGAAAGTGGCTCTTGGCGGGGTCATCCGCCCTGTTTCGGCGAGTCATTTCCGGAATCCCGCTGCAGGGGTGAATGGGGGCTATCTCGGGGTTGTCCCTCGATATATACTTGTCCAGTCCGACTCGGCAGGTCGCCCGATGGTGGGTGAGTGCCTGGACAGTCGGCCGGTCGCCCTGCCCGAGCGTCGGCCTTCGCAGTTTGCATATTTCCGCGGGCAGTTTTGGAACAGAGAATGTCGAAGCTATATGTCGGGAACCTTTCATATCAGACGTCAGAGAGCGAACTGCGCGAGATCTTCTCGCAGCACGGAGAGGTAGTCTCGGCGACTCTCGTTATGGATCGCGAAACAGGCCGCCCCCGCGGCTTTGCGTTCGTGGAATTCGCTGATGCATCCAGCGCCAAGGCGGCCATCGAGGCACTCAACGGCGCCAACGTCGGCGGCCGCGACCTTACTGTCAACGAGGCTCGCCCCCGCGAACCCCGCTCCGGCGGCGGCGGCGGTGGTGGTGGATACGGCGGTGGTGGCGGTCACCGCGGCGGTGGCAACCGCGGCGGCGGCTGGTAAAGAGCGCCCCAAAGCGTCTGAAATCAGACGCTCAATACAACTCAGTTGAAACTATGGCGGGCCGGGATCGAGAGATTCCGGCCTGTTTTCTAGAGTAATAACTCACACTCATGCGACATCTTCAATTCCTCGTGCCACGGCCGTGTCGGACGTGCTCTCCATCTCATTTTCCTCTATCATGAGACTCCATGACTTCGTTCAAAACCAGACGAAGCTACAACATCCCCAACCACGCTCACTTTCTCACGTTCTCTTGCTATAAAAGATTCCCACTACTCGATGCAGACATTTCTAAGCGGTGGCTCATCGACTCGATGCAAGCCATGCGGACTACGCAACAGGTCTCGTTGCTTGCATATGTCATCATGCCCGAGCATGCTCACCTGCTGATCTACCCACGCACAGAGACTTACCAGATCAGTCGTATTCTCGCAGCCATCAAGCGCCCGATCTCTCGGCTCGCGCGTGAGTGGTACACAGAGCACGACCGCCAAAAACTTGAAACTCTGCTCGTCGTGCAAGGCGATCGCATTGTTTTTCGCTTCTGGCAGGCCGGTGGTAGGTATGACAAGAACGTGACGGGGACAGACTCATTGAATCAGATTGCCGAGTACATCCATGCGAATCCGGTCCGTCGAGGATTGGTAGAAAGTCCAGTTGCTTGGCGATGGTCGAGTGCGAGATACTGGTCGGGTGAGGAAGGGGCCGAGATGATGATGGATCGATAAGTGGGGTAGGAGAAGAGCACGGCCGACACGGCCGTGGCACGATGCATCTGTGTTTCCTCTTTGGAACTTGTGCTCAGGATACCAGAATCCTCTGCGGTTTGGGGTGCTGGAAAAACAACGACCGCCCCGGTGCGCATCGGGGCGGTCGTTTGGAGAAATGCTGGCCAGAGCCCAGAACGGGCATCGATGGCCTTTTATCGGCGTCGACGGAATCCCACAATTCCGCCGAGGGCCAGGAGAGTTGCTGTTGCCGGCGCCGGAATCGGTGCGCGGTAGCTCAGAGCGCTGATGTTCAGGAGCGCATCACCCGCGGCGGTCAGCGAGCCGTCGGAGGTGTTGACGGTGAACAGATTTCGCCCCGACGACAGCAACAGAGTGCTGCCGTCGGCGCTGAAATCCATTCCCCCGATCGCTGCCAGCGACATCCCACTCGTCCCCACGAGTGTGGGCGTGCCGTCTTCAGGATCGATGGTGTAAAGCGCTTCTGTGCTGCTGTCGTACCCGTACATGATGCCGGTGACCGGGTTGACAGCGAGCCCGATGATCTGCGAGAGACCGGTTTCGCCGATCTCGGTGAATGTTGGAACGCCCCCGAGGTTGCTGAACGCGTAGAGCGAGTCGCCCGAGGTCGCGTCGCCGTCGTCGGTGGTGACAAAGAAGGTTGAGCCGTTGGCGCTGAGCGTGGCGTCGCCGTCGCCGGAATCGCTGAAGGGGATTGTTGAAAGCTGCGTGTTGATGCCTTCATCGAAGTACCACAGGCCGCGCTGACCGGGGTCGTTGAGCGCATCGGTGCTGACGTAGTAGTAGAAGGAATCGACGGTGTCGAAGTCCATGCCGCGGTTGAAGTTGGTGGCGACGTTGCCGAACGATGTGTTGCTGGCGCCGGGGTTTTCGAGGTCGAAAACGGTGATTGGGTCGGGGTCGCCGGTTGTGGAGATAAAGCCCCATTCGTTCTGCGCGGATGCAGCGCCCGCGGTCACCGAAAGGGCGACGCACGCCGCGAAACATTTGATGTCCATGAGTCTCAGCCTTCCTTGCCCGAACGGGCTTCTGCGCCCCCCACGAGATTTTTGGCAGAGGGGCTGGGAATGTTGGTTACGTATAGAGATACCACGGTTTTGGGACGTTGGTAGGAAAAGACCGGTAAAAAATGAGAACGCAACCCGGCTTCGCTTCATGACACCTTCAGCGATGCGCAGTAAGCGGGTGCATACATGTG
>CAXBOF010000063.1:0-7927 GCA_963977205.1 uncultured Phycisphaera sp.
GGGTCGAGCTGCATGAGCATGTGCCGCCAGATCGACGGCTGCGCCAGCCGGGTCGAGGAAGTCCTGCGTGGCACCAAGGGCACGAGCGTCTCGCGCCCGGGCTACGCTGTGATGGAAGGCCAGAACAGCTGGCGCTTCGACGCCGAGAACCGCAACCCGTACGAGCAGGAGCACACCGATCTCGTCGCATCGATCACGGGCGATGGGCCTTATCTGAACGAGGCCAAACGCGTCGCCGAGAGCACGCTGACCGCGATCATGGGACGCATGAGCGCGTATACGGGCAAGCAGATCTCGTGGGAACAGGCGATGCAATCACAGCTCGATCTGTCGCCCGCGTCGTACGCGTTCGGCGATCTTGCTGTGCGTGAAGTCCCGATGCCCGGCTCGACGCCGTTGGTCTGAGTGAGGAGAAGTGGATCATGGACAGGCGAACATTCATCGCGACCGCGAGTGGGGCGGTGGCCTCAGGAGCGGCGCTCAAGGCCTCGGCGACGACGATGACACACAACGAAGAAGAGAAATTCTCGGTGCACTTTGCGCCGCACTTTGGCATGTTCCGCCACCACGCCGGCGACGACCCCGTCGCGCAGCTCGAATTCGCTGCTGCCCAGGGCTTTACCGCATGGGAAGACAACGGCATGGGCGGGCGGAGCGTTGAGGAACAGACCCGCATCGCCGAGGCCATGCAGCGGCTCGGGATGACGATGGGCGTGTTTGTGCTCAATCCCGCCTCGGCGTGGGGCCCGACGTTCAGCCAGGGCAAGTCCGAGGACTTGGACAACTTCGTCAAGGCGTGCGAGGCCGCGGTGCCAGTCGCGCAGCGCGCCGGCGCCAAGTGGATGACCGTCGTGCCCGGCACGCAGCACCCGCGCATCGATATCGAGTACCAGACCGCGTACGCCATCGAGCAGCTTCGGCGCGGCGCGGAGGTCCTTGAGCCGCACGGGCTTGTGATGGTGCTCGAGCCGCTGAACCCGCGGGATCACCCGAGCATGCTGCTGGCGAAGATGTCGCACGCGTATGAGATCTGCCGAGCCGTAAACTCGCCGAGCTGCAAGATCCTGTGCGATCTGTATCACCAGCAGATCACAGAGGGGAATCTGATCCCCAACATCGATCGCGCGTGGGACGAGATCGCGTATTTCCAGATCGGTGACAACCCCGGGCGTCGCGAGCCGACCACGGGCGAGATCAATTACGCCAAGGTGTTCCGGCACATCAAAGGCAAGGGATTTACAGGCATCTACGGCATGGAGCACGGCAACAGCAAAGACGGGGCCGAGGGGGAGCAAGCGGTCATTGATGCCTACCGCTCCGTTGACCCGAAGTGAGGATATGAAATCTCTCGCTGGCAAGCGTGCGATCGTGACCGGTGCCGCCTCGGGCATCGGGCTTGCCATAGCAAGAGAATTGGCAAAACAGGGCTGCGAGCTCGAGCTCGTCGATGTGGATGAGCAGGGCCTGCACCGCGTGTGCGATGAGCTTGGCGCGAAAGTTCTGGGCGTGCACGCGATCGATCTTTCGGATTCGGACGAGGTCGATGTATTTGCCAAGCGGTTCGTCCAGGAGGGCGGGCCGATTGATTTGCTCGTCAACAACGCGGGCACACTCTGGTACGACTCGTTTGAAAGGATGCCGCTTGACGAGTGGAGCAGGCTCATGCGTGTCAATCTCGATGCGCCCGCGCGCCTGATCCACGGCCTGTTGCCCGCGATGCGCAGGCGCCCGGGGGCGCACATCGTCAATATCTCCAGCATTCTTGGCCTGACACCAAAGCGCAACATGACCGCGTATTGCACGAGCAAATACGGTCTTGTCGGGCTGAGCCTGACGCTGCGGACCGAGCTCTCACCTACGATCGGGGTCTCGGTGGTCTGCCCCGGGCTAGTGCAGACTAATCTATACAGCAGCGCTAAGCATGATGGGCGTTCGACCAAGAGGCGCAAGCAGCCCGATTATCTAAGCGCGCCGCCCGAACTCGTTGCCAGGCACGTCGTCAGAGCCATCGAGAAAGACAAACGGCTTGTTGTCGTGACAAAGCACGCCAAGGCGACCCGGCTGGCGCACGGCGTCGCAGCCTGGTTGCTCGATCAGAAACAGATGAAGCGCAACCGCAAGCGTCAGAGCGTTTTGTCTGGCACAAGCTCGTAGAAGCCCTGCCCGGTATGACGCAGCACTCCCGCGCGTGAGAGCGATTTCCACACTTCGTCGGTGTACTCGTTCGGCGGGATGATCGCATCGACTTCGGACTTGAGGTCCTTGGCCTTGTACGCCTCCATCGCGGCGTCCTGATCGACCGGGAACCGCGAGATCAGCCGCACAGCAAGATCCCAGTGCGACTGAAGCTTGAGCGGGTCTTTGTTGGCGTGGATCTCGTCGACGACCTGGCGGAGTTTTTCGAGTGCGTTCATGAGTGCATCTTAGCGGATCGACCCGAGCCACTTGGCCCAGATGGAGAGGACCAGGAGCATGTAGAGGCGTTGCGAGTGGTCGCGCCCGTGCCAGGGATTCAGTGACTTCTCGCCCGCGGCGTCGTGCTCGCGGAGCATCCGGTGGACGAAGTCCATGTTGATGTTGACGCCCGCCTCGCTGAGCCCCGGGAAGGGGTCGGCGGATTCGAGGTGGTCGTAGAGCAGCGATCGCATCGAGCCGAAGTCCGTGCGGAACCACTCACCGATCGGGATGGCAAAGCCCTGCTTGGGGCGGTTGATGATGTGGTCGGGGAGGTAGTTGCGGGCGACTTGTTTGAGGAGACCTTTGCGCTCGCCTTTGGGCATGAGGACGTCGAGCGGAGTGCGGAGGGCGGCTTCGACGAGTTCGCGTGCGAGGAAGGGGGCTCGGACTTCGAGGGCGACGGCCATGGAGGCGGTGTCGGTTTTGCGGAGGAGGTCATCGGGGAGGTAGTGGTCGAAGTCGTAGCGGAGCGGGTCGTCGATTTTCGCGAACGGCATTCTTCCCGACTTAGGGAGAAGCTCTGCGAGGTCGGGTGTTTGGAAGATCGCGAGCAGTTCCGGATACCCGCCATGCTTCGCAGCGTTTGCAAGACGAGCGAGATAGTCGCCTCTCGAACCGGGTGTGCGTCGATCAAGCAGCCTTGTTGGGATCAGACGCAGCATGCCCCGGTAGCGGTTGAGCTTCGGTGCAATCGTGTGCCTGCGGTAGCCGCCGAAGAGTTCGTCGCCCCCGTCGCCTGAGAGTGCGACCTTGACGTGCTCGCGGGCGGCCTTGCTGACCCAGTACGTCGGGAGCAGTGAGCTGTCGCCGAAGGGCAGGCCGAGCTGGTGGATGAGGCGCACGAGGTCTTTGGCGGGCTTGGGCTGGCAGTCGAGCGTGTGGTGGTCGGTGCGGAGGTGCTTGGCGGTTTCGGCGGCAGCCTCGGATTCGTCGAAGCGCGCGTCCGGCATGCGCACAGTGAACGTCTTGATGTCGGGGCGGTGCTGTTTTGCGATGGCGGCGATGAGCCCCGAGTCGATGCCGCCCGAGAGGAAGATGCCGAGGGGGACGTCGGCTTCGAGGCGAGAGATTACAGTCTTCTCAAGTATTTGCAGAATTGACTTAGGATCGAGTTCTTGTTGTGAGCTGGCTCGTTGTCTGCTTGGCCTTGTGACATGGTGTTGCAGACGATTGCGATCGAGAACTGGTGTGTTAAATGCAGCACCATCTGATTCGCCGTGTTGTGATGGTGGTACTGGCAGCACAGACCAAGCGCCAGGGTTGACACAGTTGACCATTGACGCAGGACTGCAATCCGCTCCGTCGGCAATCCAGAGATCAACCTTCGGAGAAATCAGTTTGCATTTCTCCTTGCATTCTGTGAGTCGCGAGTAGTGTGAATACGCAGATGGTGAAGATGCTACTACTAAACCAGTTGCATTTGTGTGATGAATCGGTCCGTCATACAAAGGCTTTTCGCCAGCTAGATCGTTCCCGATGGTGAACTGTCCGTTGGTGCGGTCCCAAGTAAGGCAGGCAAGCATTGCATCAACGCGATCAGCAGCCCTTAACCCGTACTCCTTCCACCCATGCACCAAAACTTCCGTATCCGAGTGATCCGTCTCGAACACGTGCCCCTTGGCTTCGAGCTCCTGCCGCAGCTCGCGGTGGTTGTAAATACACCCATTAAACACGACCGCAACCAACGGCAAATCCGACTCGATCTCGCTCGCGATGATCGGCGTCTCTCCCGGTTGGTAGGTCAGGTCGGGGCGGAGGCGCTCACCGTCATGGACCATGGGCTGGTGGCCGCCGGCGTGGTCGAGGATGCTGAGGCGTCGGTGGACGAGGGCGACGTCGATGGTGGTGCCGTCCTCGCGCACGGCTCGGTCACGGAAGCGTCCCTGCCCGTCGGGCCCGCGGTGTTTGATCGATTCATCCAGAACATCAAGCCACTCTTCGGGTATGGCTTCCAGCGGCGGCGGGGGTGTGCCATCCTTCGGGTCGTGGATTCGGATGATGCCAGCGATGCCGCACATGGTCAGAGCGTAGTGAATCCGATCAGTCGCTGCCGCGTTTGGTCGGGTCGGAGTCGTCGTACACGCGGTTGTAATGGTCGATGTAAGTGCCTGATCTCAAGCCCCAGAAGGTGTGGAGTGTCCGCGTGACGAGCAGGCCCCCCGGGTACGCCAGGGCCACAGCCCAGGCCGGGTGCCAGCCCCAGTGCTGCTGGAGCGCTTCGGTCCCAGCGATGGCGATGATGTAATAGAGCGGGCTGATCGCGGCTCGTTCGAATTGCAGCCGCGTCGTATCGGCGACCACATTGGGGGCTCGCGCGTGGAGCTTGGCGTGCTCTTCCTCATTCCGACCCGCAAACGGCCTCCAGTGATTGGCGACCCAGTGCAGGCCCGCGAACGCCCCGACATCGAGGATCAGATCTGCCACGCCGCTGAACGCGGTGTACGCCCAACTAGGCCAGTGCTGATTGAACACGTCCTTCAAAAGCCAGAGCAGACCCATGACGATAAACGTCGAGATCAGTCCGCTGGCGACGATGTTTGCGTTGATATTGAGGATGCGCTTGCGTTGGTAGAATCGGAAGAGCCGTTGCGACATGGGGGCGATTGTAGAACGCTCCGGGCTCGCCTGACCTTCAAAAATAGAAAGGCCCCTCGGCTTGGCAAGGGGCCTTGTTTGGTTGAAATTTCGGACCGCTCTCAGCTGGGCATCACCGGCTGGCGTCCCACCGAGTAATAGTGGAACCCGAGCTGGCCCATCTGCTGGCGGCGGTAGAGGTTCCGGCCGTCGAAGATGACCTTGCCATTCATAACGGACGCCAGCTTCTCAAAGTCGGGCGTCTTGAACTCATCCCAGTCGGTCGAGATGATGAGCGCGTCGGCCCCCTTGGCGGTCTCGTAGATGTCGTCGTGCAGGCTGATGGTGTTACCCATCTCGGCCGCGACGTTCTCCATCGCTACGGGATCGAAGCCCCGGCAAGTTGCGCCGTAGCCGACAGCCATGCGGACGAGCGAGAGGGCCGGCGCCTCGCGGATGTCGTCGGTGCGGGGCTTGAATGCCAAGCCCCAGAAAGCGATGGTCTTGCCATTGAGGCCCATCTCGCCACCGAAATGCTTGACGATCTTCTTGAAGAAGAGGTTGCGTTGGCGCTGGTTTGTGCCGTGGACAGCGTTGGAGATCTGCGTCGTGACGCCGGCCTTGTCACCCATCATGATGCATGCGAGCGTGTCCTTGGGAAAGCACGACCCGCCGTACCCAAGGCCGGGGTAGAGGAAGTGGTGCCCGACGCGTTTGTCGGAGCACATGCCCTCGCGGACACGGTTGATGTCGGCGCCGTAGGCCTCGCAGAGATTGGCCATCTCGTTGATGAAGCTGATCTTGGTAGCCAGGAAGTTGTTGGAGGCGTACTTGACCATCTCGGCGCTGGGCACATCCATGATGTAGATCGGGTGGCCGTTGCGGACGAAGGGGTCGTACAGGTCGCGGAATTTTTCGCCGGCCTCTTCGTTCTCGACGCCCACCACGACGCGGTCGGGCTTCATGAAGTCGATGATCGCATCGCCTTCCTTCAGGAACTCGGGGTTGTCGGCGACACTGAAAGGAATGTCCGGGCCGACAATCGCGCGGATGCGGTCGCGGACGTAGAAGGTCGTGCCCACGGGGACTGTCGACTTGACGACGATAACCTTGGGAGTCTGATTCGGGCCGAGGGTCTTGATGACCGAGGCGATGTCGTCCGCGGCGGCGTCGATGTACTTGAGATCCGTGTGCCCCTTCTCGTCAGAAGGGGTGCCGACGCAGATGAAGATCATCTCGGCGTCCTTGTAGGCCTCCTCCTTGTCGAGGGTGTAGTTGAGGCGGCCGGCCTTGAAGTTGCGTTCCATCATCTCGGTCAGGCCCGGCTCGTAGATCGGGCAGATGTTCTGCTTGAGCTTCTCGATTTTACGTGCGTCGACATCGAGGCAGGTGACGTCGTTGCCGGTCTCGGCAAAGCAGACACCCGTGACGAGTCCAACGTACCCCGTACCGACCATGGTGAGCTTCATTACTGGTGTGCTCCGTGTGGAGGAAAGAATGCTGACAATTCGAGCGCGACACGGTAGGCCGAGCCATGCAGTATAGATCGGCCTGTATGCACCCAGCCTTCAGACGGGGACCCAAGTTTCGGGCCTCTTGGAGCCTAGACTCGGGCATGACCACAGCCTCCAAGCCACGCAAATCCGGCAAGAACAAGAAGTCCACGAAATACACCGCCGCCACAGCCGACAGACACGAGCTCTACCAGCTCTCTGTCCAGAATGTCGAGGCCGAGATCGACTTCGTCGATGAGACCTACACCGCTCTGAGGGGCAGGCCCGCACAGACCATCCGCGAGGATTTCTGCGGGACAGCCGCCTCTGCCTGCGAATGGGTCAAGCGGCGTGAAACGAACAAGGCCGTCGGGATCGATCTTGACGGCCCGACCCTCGAATGGGGGCGGGTCCAGAACGTCGCTCCGCTGACCGAGGAGGCCCAGAGCCGGGTCACGCTTCTCGAGCGGGATGTCCGTGAGCCGGGTCCCGAAGGCACGGGCGTCGATGTCGTCCTGGCGATGAACTTCAGCTACTGGATCTTCAACACACGCGAGTCGATCCGCAACTACTTCAAGACCGTCCTCGACTCACTCGATGACGAAGGGCTCTTCATCTGCGATTTCTACGGCGGCTCGGACACGATGATCGAGCAGGAAGAAGTCCGCAAGATTAACAAGCATCTCACCTACATCTGGGACCAGCACAAATTCAACCCCATCACGGGCGATATGGAGTGCCGTATCCACTTCAAGTTCCCCGACGGCACGCAGATGCGCGACGCGTTCATCTACGAGTGGCGTCTCTGGACGCTCCCGGAAATCCGCGAACTGCTGAGCGAGGCGGGTTTCGAGGATGTTGCGGTCTACTGGGAAGGCACCGACCCCGACGACGAGGAAGAAGGCAACGGCGAGTACGAGCCCACGCTCGAGGGCGAGGCCGACCCCGCGTACATCTGCTACATCGTCTCGCAAAAAAAGAAGCGAGTTGCCCCGGCAGATGACAAGAAGAACGATCGATGAAGGGCGTGCTCGACATCCCGCCAGAATTGAGCGAGATGCAGGCCTGGGTGCTCTCGGGTCTGGGCGAGGTCTCCGACGAGATCGAGCAGGCGCTTGCGTCCCAGGTGCCCACGGTCGCCGAGCTTTGCCGGCACGTCGAGCGGTTCCGGGGCAAGATGCTCAGGCCGATTCTGGTGCTGGTTGCTGGTGCTGCGACGGGTCAGAAGACATCCGAGCCAGCGAGCGAGGATCTCCGCAAGCTGGCGGCCGTCGTTGAGATGGTCCACATGGCAACGCTTGTGCACGACGATGTGCTCGACGAGGCGGAGATCCGCCGGCGTGCGCAGACGATCAACGATCGCTCCGGCAACGAATCTGCGGTACTGCTGGGCGATTACCTCA
>CAXBOF010000064.1:0-7906 GCA_963977205.1 uncultured Phycisphaera sp.
CATCTGCTGAGGGTACGGGGTATTTGCACCCCGCTGGCGCTCCCGGATGTGCGGGTAGCGCTCGACGCGAGCTTCGCCCGCGTCGGCCGCCAGGGCCCGCAAACGCGGATTGTCATGACACTGGCAGCGTGTTAACAGTCGAAAAGAGCGCTCCTGTTAACAAAAGAGCGCCCTCGAAGTGGTTTGAAAGTGTCTTGACCGGGGAGGATGCAGGACCTGTGGGGGGTCATCGACCGGATCAACGCCAAGTGCGGCGTGGACACGGTCTACATGGCCCCGATGCACGGTGAGCGGGGGTCAGCGCCAAGGCGGATCCCGTTTGGCAAGCCGCCGGATCTGAGGCTGGCGGATTTGGATGAGTGATCGTCACTCACACCCGGCGTTGTAATTGGCGACCCACGCGCTGAAGTCAGCTGGTGTGCACATCTCGTCACGATTTTGATCGCATGCTGGAGACTGAGTATTGAAGGCGGCGATCCATGCAGAGAAATCAGCAGGACTGAGCACGCCGTCCGAGTTTGCATCGGCCAGACAAAGTGGATTTATTTCGTACTCGATAATATAGCTGATAGGATTGACAGCGTTATTCTTCGGGACATCCTGCCAGGTCGGCTGAGGCATGGTTGAGTCGCTCGTCCAAAAGTGCAACCAATCTTGACCGCCTAAAGCATTGTTTGGTTGACCCGGTGCCCAGTTCGTATACGACCATGGTTCACCGGTGACCCATGTCCATCCACCTGCGGGCTCCGAGTAAGATGGAGATTCTGTATCCTGGAAACCGCCAATAAAGGGTCCAGTATGAAATCCAAAGCCATCCACTACCCATCGTGCTGGATCACCTGCAATATTATCGAAGACCCATTGATTCTCAATCTCTGATGTCAACGTAGTGAGATAGCCACCTTTAGCTACAGCTTGCACATTCGCTTCGGTCCAGCTAATGCCTTCGCCAACATCGATAGCCTCGTACCAGTGTCCGTTGCCACCCATATCTAATCTGAATTGAACCGGCCTGTTCGAAGGGACATAGTCGAACTCAACTATGTAGCTAAAAGAAGTGTCCGCTGTAGAATTTTGAACATCCTGCCATGTCGGTCCTGGTATTGCCGATCCATCAACCCAATACTGCAGATGGTTCTGGTTGCGTGAGCCGGCATCGTTTGGTTGCCCAGGGTGCCATGCAGCAAATGACCATGCTTCTCCTGAGATCCATGTCCATCCACCGAGAGGCTCAGAGTAATCCTTCGAAGTTGTGTCTTGATAACCACCCAAGTACGGTCCGACTGCATCTCCGAACGAGTTCTGAGCCCAAAGGCTCGAATCACCAGCGACATTGATAAAGATCCACAGATTCTCAGATGCGCTAGTAGGAGTTGCGAGGTATCCGCCCCGAGCATGGGCTGCATCCCGTGCAGCGGTCCACGCAAGAGTTGTTGGAGACTTTACAGATTCGTACCAGTGACCGTTGCCGCCCGCGATGGGCGAGTAGTGAATCAGCTGTGCACCGCAATAAGTCGGTGTTGTGCACAACGCGATATAGATGAATTGCCGCATATCGATTCCCCTTGCTCTGTTGGCATAGATTAAATACTTAGTTGCTAGCCGTCAATTAGAATATCATGAGTAGCCAGATCTGGTTTAGGTGACAAGCAAAGATCTTGCCCCTCAGCGGGCATCATTTGAGATGATCAGCTCATGTCTCATTCGTATCGATGTGACTCGCTGGCGTCTGGGCGGGCGATAGTGGTACATGATTTCGAAGTGTGTCGTACATCTGGAGTGATAGTATGAATGCGGACGATCCGGAATTGATGTATTACGTTGAGCAAGCGATACTGCAATGCAAAGCGATCGGGTACAACCCCACGCGATTTCAGATGATGCTCAAGCGGCACGGTGCGGTGGAAACACTACGGGTCCTACTTGATTCAAAAGAGCCTTCCGAAGGATTTGGAACGCTTCTGATGAAACGCCGCACGGATCTGACTGCGGAGGCGATTGCTCTCCGCCCGGAATGGCAGCATTACTTCACAAAGGAGCAGCGAGATCGCGCACGCGAGCGATTGGGCGAATCGCCCCATGCCATTGCGGACATATGACGGCTCTTTGGGTAAAGGTTGTCGTATATCCGCGGCTTAATCTGGGATGTGTCTGAGGCAATAATTTCAATCGCTTAGATGCTATATGAATGCCGTACAGGTGAGTGCACCTTCAGCGATACATCATCAGAAGTTATGTGTTGTGTCTGGGCAAACGCACATGCTCAATGTCAACGTATTAGTCAACAGATCCCACTTCAATCGAGTGATTGGGGAACAGCGATAGGACGTGCTCCAGCCATTCGATAGCTCGTCCGCCCCATTGATTTGATACGGCGTAGGTCACTCCCTCGTGTTCGATTCGTTCGTCATCACCGGTGTACCAGCGGCGTCTGTCAAACTTTCGACCATCGGCAGAAGCGGCATTCGTAGCCGCCGTGACGAAGGCTTCCTCGCTTGTGATCGCCCCGGGTACCGATATGAACGAGTTCTTCTTTCTGAAGGAGACCTTCTGCTTGATGTCCTCCGGGCTGACTCCGTGGTCGCATAGATGTCTAACGACTCTGTAGACTGTCTCGCGTTTCGCCAATGGGCCGATGCGTTGCCCGTCGATCGTGACATAGAACTTGGTGTAGTCCCGATTCGATTGCCGCGATTCCCGCTCTTTGCGCGACTTCTCACGGAGTCGCACCTGGTACGCTTCTGCCTCAGGTAGCGGGATGACTTGCTGGACATCGAGGAGAACACGCTTCCCATCGGCGTAGGGGATCAGCCGGACACACTGGATGCTCAGGCCGCGATCGTTGAGCCACATCACCGCCGATGTCAGCTCGCGGGAGAATTGGGCTGACGCGAGGACGATGCGAACATCCTGCGCGAACGCATCCTCGTCGGGCTCGTCCCAGTTGAGGTGCTCGAGGATGTTGTTCGCAGCATCCTCGCTCTTCCGTCCATTCTGCTGCAGGAAGCGTTCGTGAGCACGGACGGCTTGCTCGAACGTCATGGTGGACACCATTGCGGCGTAGCGGACCGCCTGCAACTCCATGTGGCCGCCGTCTTCGGTCCGCTTGAGCTCAATGACGACCAGATTTGCTTCCGTATCGATCGCGAGCAGGTCGATGCGGCGGCGGGATTCGTCCCAGTCGCCAAATTCTTCAGCGAGCACGAGGCACCCGGGAGCGATCACTTCGATCCGGTCGCGCAGCAAGCGCTGAAGATCGGTCCGCTCCTGAATCTGAGCCTGCCGAAAGGTGGTCTGGGCGATTGGGTTGATATCCGTGCTGGTGACTTCGTAAATCGTCATGCTTCTATCATCCCTCGAAAGAGCGGATTCGCTTGAGAACTGATTGTCTCAGCTTACTCGCACGAGCCGTGCCGAAGCCTAGCCCGCCACCGCCTCATAGCTTCTGAGCTTCCCACCCAGCCTCGTCCGACATGTCACCTCCTCATCTTGGCCCGGTAGGGCGAATCCCGTTTGGGAAGCCGCCGGATCTGAGGCTGGCGCATGTGGAGAGGTGAGGGGGAGTTTGTGTTCGGATCAGGGAGGATGATGAGTGAACCCTCTCGGAACGAACATCCCGGCGCCCTATATTGATGCCGTTCAACTCTGCGTGTCTTTGGACATGGCTCGAACTGCGTCCGGCCTCTAAACTCCGTCAATGAGCCTTTCGACGATCGCGTCGAGGATTTATTGTACGAAACGGTGGACCGAATAGGTACCGTTTGGAAGCGATGGTTGAACCTGGCTCTTGTGTCCGCGTTCGGTGCATTCAAGAGTGCGACTGTCAATGCTCGTCGCGCTGGCGTCGTTTCTTTGCGATCGCTGACTTGTTGTTTCGGGTTGCTTCCCGCTCGCGGCGCTTTGCCAATGTCTTGGCGTTGCGCGACTGTTCCGCGTACAGCTTCTGGAAGCTAGCCAGGCGTCTCTCGTCGAGTTCACCTGACTTGATCGCAGCCCTCACGGCGCATCCGGGTTCTGATTCATGACCACAATCGCTGAACCTGCACTGTGAGATAATGCGGACGACTTCCTCGAAGAGATTCTCGACACCATCGTCGCAGTCCGGCAACTGGAACTCTCTGACTCCGGGGTTGTCCACGAGGACCCCACCGGTTGGAAGAAGGTGTAGCGAACGCGAAGTAGTGGTGTGCCGTCCCTTGCCGTCCTGCTCGCGGATACCTCCGGTTGCCAGTCCATCCGCACCGAGTGCATTGGCAAGGGTTGACTTCCCAACCCCTGAAGAGCCCAGCAGTGCCACCGACTGTCCGGGCCCGCACCACGATCTCAATGCAGTGACCTGCTCCGCATTGCGTGCATCCATGACCTCGACGGACAGCCCGGGGTGGAGCTGCCTGACCTGCTGCGCAAGAGCGATGGGGTTCTCGTTGAGGTCGGCCTTCGTCAACACGACAACCGGTGTGGCTCCAGCCTGCAGTGTCATCGCCAGATAACGCTCGATGCGGGACAGATTAAAGTCTTCATTGCAAGAACTCACAATAAAGACGGTGTTGACGTTGGCCACAAGGATCTGAGGATTTGCTTCTTCGCCGGCGGCCTTTCGAGACAGCAGCGTCTGGCGTTCGAGGAGTCGAATCGCGCGGTGGTCTGCGGCTTTCAGCACGAGCCAGTCGCCGACCGTCACCTTGCCGGCGGCCTCGGCTGACTGCACTTGGACTCGGAACTCGCCGGCTTCGCCGTAAAGCGCCACTTGGCTTCCGTGATGGGCCGACACGCGGGCCACTATGACGGACTCCAGATCAATCGCTGCGAGCTGATCCTCGAAGAAGGAGTTCCATCCAATGGTTCTGAGTGCAAGATTGAAAATGTCGACAATCGCATTCGCTTGGTAACAAGCTGTATATGGTGTCGCTTGCTATCAAGCCTGCGAGTCTCACGAACGCCGATTCGGCATTGATTCCCTTGGAAGCCCGGTTGCCGATATCGCTGTATAGACATTTTGATCATAGCACCCGTGTCATGCTTCGATCATTCTCCAGGTGTCGTCCAACCGAACCGAAAATATTTCTACAGTGAAATCAAATCTCGCGTTTCAGCGCTACAGAGGCCGATATTGACAGCGAAAAATTCAACTTGTGTCCTGTCACACCAATTGCTTCCTGTATAAACACTCCGTCGCTTAACTAGCCAGCCAATCCATGGCCAGCTCATTACCCCGCCGCCATTTCATAGCTCCTGAGCACCCCTCCCAGCCGCGTCCGGCAACTCACCGCGCCATCACGGCATGCCAGTCTGAGCGGCCGACCCTCCCTGTCCGGCACCCGATGCCCGATCCCCGAGTGCGGCCTCTCGGTGTTGTAGTGCTCAAGGTACTCGCTGGCAGCAGCCGCTCAATCCAGTCGTCTCTTGCAAGCCTGGCCGCCTGTTGGTTACTCACTCGGCGTTGAGGCGATCCGAGCATGACGTTGCCACACTCTGCGTCTGGCTATGTGCACGAAGAGGAGGAGGCAGAAGCCATTCCACTACCCGTTCGACGGCACTATCTGGGGCTTTGCTCTCCACTCGGCGGCCTTGGTGTCATGTCCTTTGCCCGGTTCGGCTTTCTCCCACGCGTCGTAAAGCATGAAGAGACCCAAGTCCATCTGTTGAGTAACGTCGTGTGTGTCTCCAAACACGCGGCCGCTGATGCCACGGGCCTCAAGGAGCATGGGTTCGGCTTCCGCGTAGCGCCCGACGTCTCGCAGACACGAACCGTACCAGCCGAGTATGAATGCAGTGCCCGGGAAGTCTTTGGGATGGGAGATGCGTGCGCCGCGAAGGGCGCGGTCGAGATAGGGGATCGCTTCTTCGTATCGCTCACGGCTTCGGAGTGAGTTGCCCATGTTGGCGAGGCTGACGATGGTGCCGGGGTGCTGCTCTCCGAGGGTGCGGATGCTGATCTCGATATCCATGAGGGTGAGCTTGTCGGCCTCTTCGAACATACCAAGTGCTTTGTAGACAGAGCTGAGATTGTTGGCGGCGTTGAGTGTTTCGGGGTGTTCCTCGCCCAGGATACGGGTGCGGGCAGCGAAGACTTCTTCGTTGACCAGCCGGGCGCGAGCGATGCGATTCTCATAGCGGTCTGGATTGTCATTTTTGTGCGTCATGGCATCGTTGTAGAGCACCAAGCCGTAGTTGCCGCGCATCTCGATGGTGAGTGGGTAGTCGGGGCCGTATAGGCGCTGGCATGTGGTAATAGCGCGCTCGTAGAGGCTCTCGGAGTCGTCGAATTGCTCTATGCCAGCATATAGGATGGCGAGCGTGTTCATGACACTGAGGGTTTCGATGCGTTCCTCGCCGATGGTGGCTGAGCGGATGTCGAGGAGTTCTTTGGCGAGCGTGATGGCTTCCTCGCTGCGTTCCATCGTTGCGTAGAGTTGGGCGAGATTGTCGATGGTCTGGGCGGTGACTTCGTGCGTGCGCCCAAACAGGCGTTCATTGTGCTCGAGCGCCTGCTTGAGCATGGGCTCGACTTCGGCGAAACGGGCTTTCTTGACGAGAATACCAGTGAGATTGTTGAGAGCTTGGCAGGTCGACAGATGATCGGGGCCGAGCTCGCGCTGGTCGATCTCAAGTGCTTTGCGGGCGTGGCTTTCGGCGGGGTTGTACTCGCCCAAGCCCAAGTAGGTCTTGGCGAGGGTGCCGTGGAGACGACCGGCGACGAGTGGGCGGTCGTTGTATTGGGACTTGAGATTTTGGGCGGCGTGGTCGAGGACGGAGCGGACGGTGATGTCCTTGCCCTGGGCCAGTGGGTCCGGGGCGGCGAGCATGTCATCGAGGAACTTGACGGTGGCCTCGGACTCTATCAGGCGATCTTCGGCGAGCGTGCGTTGTTGGGCTTCGGCTTCCTTCGCGTCGATCGCGATTTGGCGCTGACGCTCGGCGTTGATAAGGCCTATGGTTGTGCCGACGAAACCAAGGATAAGCGCCGCGGCGATCAGCGATGTCGCAATGACACCAGTTTTGTGGCGCCGGACAAACTTGCGGTAGCGGTACACAGTGCTTGGCGGGGCAGCGACGACGGCCTCGCCTCGTGTGTAACGCAGGATGTCCGCTGCGAGACTGCTCGGGGATTCGTACCGTCGAGCACGGTCTTTTTCGAGGGCCTTCATCACAATCCAGTCGAGCTCTCCGCGTACGATCGTGCCAAGTTTTTTGGGTTCAGTATGGCGGCGTGCAGCGACGGAAGCGATAGTGTCGGCGTTTTGGCTTAGGCGGGTACTGGGTTTAGGGGGATCAACTTCGCGGATGATGCGCTGGATCTCAGCGTAGGCAGCAGAGCGGAGGTCGCTGCTGCAAAACGGTGTCGAGCCGGTCAGGAGTTCGTAGAGCAGGACACCTAGTGAGTAGACATCGGTACGGGTGTCGATGTCGAGTGAGCCCTCGGCCTGCTCGGGGGACATGTACTCGGGGGTGCCGATGAGCTGCTTGTGTTCAGTGAAAAGAGTTTTCTCGGTGAGCTTGGAGGTCGTGGCTTTGGCGATGCCGAAGTCGATCACTTTGGTGTGGGGCTTGCCGTCTTGGGTAGCGACGAGGATATTAGATGGCTTGATGTCGCGATGAATCAAACCCTTGGTGTGGGCATGCTGGACAGCGCTGCAGACCTGTGCGAACAGCTCGAGGCGGTCTTGGATGCCGAGGTTATTTCGGTCGCAGTAGGCGTCGATTGGTTCACCTGTGCAGAGCTCCATCGCGAAATAGGGGCGTCCAGCTTCGGTGGCTCCGGCATCGAAGACCTTGGCGATGTTGGGGTGGTCGAGGATGGCTAGGGCCTGCCGTTCCTGCTCGAATCGGGCCACCACTTGGCGTGTGTCCATGCCCAGCTTGATGATCTTCAGCGCGACTTTCCGGACGACCGGGGTTTCTTGCT
>CAXBOF010000065.1:0-7828 GCA_963977205.1 uncultured Phycisphaera sp.
GATTTCGCCGCTTCGAGTGCGTTTGCCGCGTCGCCGGTGCGGAGCGATTCGAGTTCCCCGATCACCTTGCCCAGACGCTCGGCGACCGTGGCGGCCTGCGCCCGAAGCTGCTTGGCTTCCTCGCGGCCCTCGACACCCTTGGCAGCCAGTTCCTGTGTGCTTGCAACAAGCTGGTCGCGCTGTTTGGTCAGACGATCGATCTCGAGCTGGTGGTCGGAGATCTCCGGGCGGATGGTGTCGGCCTGGGCCATGAACTGAGCGGCCTTGACCTCGAGCGCATCGGCTTCGCGGCGGACCTTGGCGGCCTGCTCGTGCACCGGCTGCGCTTCGACGGGGTTCATGGAATTGGCGCGTGTTCGAAGCTCGGTCTCCTGCACACGCAGTTCGCCGCCGGCCTGCGAGGCCTGCTCTGCGAGCTGCTCGAGCTCGGCGACCCGCTTCTCGACCGCGGCCGTCGCGTCGCGCTCGGCCTGGATCTCCGCGTCACGCTCCTGGATCTTGGCGTTGATCTGACCAAGCTCCTCGTCAGGATTGAACGAGGCGCTCGTGTCGGCCAAACTGTTGAGTTTCATCCAGACGTCCAGCTCGCCGCGCGCATCGGCGGCAAGGTCGTACAGACGCTGGTTCATCTGAGCGAGCTCGGCTGCGGGAATCTCGGCAAGACCCATCTCCGCGCGGGCGATCATCAGCGAGGCCGCCGCGTTCTGGATCTCGCTGCCTTTGCTCGCCACGCCCTTGAGCGTGCTGATCGTCTCGCGGTATTCCTTCATGCGAAACTCGTCGCCCGGGATGGCCGTGCCCGGCGCACCGAGGGTTTCGAGACGAGCCGAGGCTTTCTGAAGAGTGGGAGTGACCTCATCCTCTTCAAGGCACCCGGTGGCGAAGACCAGAGAAGCCGCGATCAGGGCCCCTGCGAATCGGATCGAGGGCTTGCGGTTGTGAGACAGGCTGCGGGGCATACGGATCTCCGGACGCGTGAGGGTGGGCTCAGTTTCAGTTCGTTGCCGAGTCTGGGTGGGGTTCCAGCCGGCTGCCCGCCGATGAGCGTCGCTCACCGGCTCCCGTCGACCCCTGGGTCGGCAGGCTCCATGGCACTGGGGGGATCATAGTCGATCTCGTAGTCGGGGCGTGGGGTCCAGAGCGCATCGATCCAATCGACCGCTCGGCGGTAATTCCGATCCTCCTGGGAGCGGAACACAGGCCGCCAGCCCCGGACGATCGGATGTGGGGTGCTCGTCTCTCGTCTGGGCAGGCTCATCTGGAGCAAGATGCTGTTGGCAGGCTCCTGGAAATCGAGCAGCGGGAAGCCCTCGTCCGTCCGATAATGCTCGAGGATGTACATGTTCGTGTAGTACACCTCGGGCGTGTTGTTCGTCGAGCGGACGAGCTGGAACCGCCCGGCCTCGGTCCCGCCGTGGCATCGGGTGGTGGCGCAGGCGTTGCGGAGCCAGGTCTTGTGGACCTGATCTCGGAAAATCTTGATCGAAGCGGGGTCCTCGTGGACCTCGACCTGGCTGTAGAACTCGCGGGCCTGGAGCGCAAAGAGCAGGCTGAGCTGCTCGGCCGAGGTGGCTCGTTGTCTTCGCGTTCGACCGGCTCGAGGCGGTTCTTCTGGAGCTTGATGTTCTGCTCGGCGATCACTTTGAGCGATCGGGCAGCATCGTTGAAGGGCTCGTGCTCGAGGATGCCGTTGATCTCAATGAGAGCAAGATCGTGCCGCCCCTTGTCCATGAGCCACCGCACCAGGTGGATAAGCGACTCGGCATCGTCGTCGTCGATCGAGGCACGGGTGGCCTTGTATCGCTCCTCGATGGGCGGCTGGATGTAGGACTCGCGGATCTTGCGGGTTTCGAGTGTTGTCCTGATGCCATTGATCAGGAGCGTGATGGTCTCGTCGCTTTCCCCGACAAGCGTGCCCGTAATGACCTGCCCGTCGTGCATGATGACGGTCGCGGTCCGGCCCTCATTGGGTTGTTCGGCTGGTTGAGTTGTCTGGTCCGCCGATTCGCTTGGCTCCGATTCTTCCTGTGCCTTTGCGGGCATGGAATGCACGACCAGAGCGACCGCTGCGGTTGCCAAGAGGAGACGACACATCGGGATGTTGTTTGGATTGCTCACCGGCCTGATTGTGAGGCAACCGGCCGGCGATGTCCAGCGGCCGGTCTCAGGCGGCCTTGCGGAGCCCGGCAGGCAGTTCCTGGCGGCTGAATGACGATTCGTCGGGCGAGAGCTTGGCCATGTTCTTCACAGGCGTCACCGAACCAGACTTCAGGTCGACACAGACCATCTCGCCGATCTCATCGAGCCGGATCGTGAGCGGCCCCTGGATCGACTGGGTGAAGACCGCCTTGTGGCCCCCGGCCCTGATCTCAGACCCCTGGCACAGAAGCCCCTGCACAGTCAGTGTCGGCTCGCTTTTCTCTTCGATGAGTTTGTACGTTCCCTCGAGCGCTGCCATCAATGGCTTTTTCTTCGACTCTGCTTCGGACGCCTCAAACTTCAAGGAAGTCATCATCTCGGCCTTGAGCGATGAGGCCTCGGGATTGTCGTTCAGTTCCTGCATCTGCGCTTTGGCCTTGGCCGCCTTTGCAGACAGCTTGCCGATGAGTTTGAGCGTGTCTCGCACCAGCCCATCCAGCGCGTCGGCCCGGCCCAGCGAGAGGATTGTGTGAGCGCCGGCCTCGCTGCCGACCTGCCCGCACTCACACGTTCCGAGCACCGAGACGTGCCCGCCCATGATCCTGGACGAGGGGGACCGCACGCTGCCTGTGACGACGACTGTGCAGTCGCAGATTTCTTTTTCAACGATCAGATCACGCCCGACTTTGCAAACGGCTGCGTTGAGATAGTGAGCGTGGATGTCACGCCCAGCGTGGAGCGTTCCTTTATCTCGGCCCGAGATCCCGCCGTGCAGTTCGATGTCGCGGGCCGCGACAAGATCGGCAGCCTCAACGAGTCCGCTCACCGTGATCGACTGGCCCGAGACCACTTCGAAACAATCGCGGATGCCCTCAAAGACCTCGACCTTGCCCGGGAAGTCGATGTTGCCCGTGGAGTAATCGACGTATTCATTGATGACAAGTGTTGGGTTGATGTGAGCCGAGTCGCCTTCGAGCAAGAGCTGCCCGGCGATCTTGGCGATCACCGCTCCGTTGTCGTGGCACTCGATCGATTGGGAGTCGAACTGCAGAGAGGCCTGCAGGCCCGGCTTGGCACTGATCGTGTTGCCGCAGACGTCCGTACCGTCGGTGCCGTCGGTGGCGTGCTTGATCTGTCCGAGACGCTGACCCGCTTTGACGACCATGATGACCGAGCGTTCACGGTGATCCAGGTGCTCGTCGTCTTCGTCGGCTTTGGTATTCTTTTCAGCCTGCACTGCGCGCTTTTTGCTCAGTTGCTGGATCGCTGCCAGTTCGGTCTCGAGTGCGAACTGGCCGTCTTGGCCGTCCTCGCTGGCTTGCCCCTTGGCGATGACATATTGGAACGCGCCCAGTTCCATAAGATCGTAATCCCCGAACGCGATGAGCGCTTCGGAGATCTGCTTTGTGAGTGCCGATCCGGTTTGGACAGCCTGCGCGACAGCCTTTGCGAGCACGACGTCGGAAGTGACATAGTTCCGGTCGATGCCGGGCATGATGGCAAGCGTCGCTTCGAGTCGATCCGAAGAGACTTTGACCGAAATGAGATTGTCGTCCTGCGTATCCATGGTCGGGTTCTTTCCCCGAGCCGCCCGGTGGCCGCGGTTAGGCGGCCTTCTTGGACAGCGTCTCTGTGATCCGCTGGCTGAGGGCGTCGGGTGTGAAGGGCTTGACGACGTAGTTGTTCACGCCGGCCTTGATGGCCTCGATGACGCGTGACTTCTCGCTCTCGGTGGTGACCATGATGATCGGGGTGGTCTTGTTCGACTGGCGGTAGTTCTTGACGAACGTGATGCCGTCCATGTTGGGCATGTTCCAGTCGACCAGCAGCAGGTCGGGCTGGAACGCGCCGACCTTGCTCAGCGCGTCCTGGCCGTCGCAGGCCTCCTCGATCTCGCTGTAGCCGAGCTGGCCCAGCACTGACTTCTGGATCGAACGCATGGTCTTGGAATCGTCAACGAGCATGATTTTCATGGCGGGGTTCCTGGAATCGGATGTGGAACTTGAGAATGGAACGGATCAGGCGGCGCGCTGCGAGGAACCGGTGCCCTCGGCGGCAACGGCTTCACGGATGGCGATCTCGATCGAGAGCTCGCCCTGCTCGGTCGAGCAAGGAATGCAGATGCATGGCGTGTCGCTGCGGGTGTTGATGTGATGCCCCGGGCCGATGACCACACTCGGGCAGCTGATCGAGACGTTCTTGTCATCGAACATGCCCTTGGCAGAGCCCGAGATCATGTTGACCAGTTCGCCCACAGCGTCGGCAAAGTCTGGCGAGTCCGAAGGCAGATCCATGCCGCAGAACGCGTTGACGAGCTTCTGAGCCGTGTCCTTGGAGAAGCTCAGAACAACCGAGCCGACGACATCGCCCGACATCCCGATGATGCCCGAGACGTCGTAGGTCGCGGATTTGTCCTTCTTGATGGTCGGCGCGTTGATGGTCACCGGCATGCGCAGCATGGTGGTAAAGACGTTCTGGATGCTCTTGATGAACGGTGTGATGTATTGAGGATCCATCGTCTGTCCTTATTGAAGTGATCGCCCTGCCCACGCGCCGGTCATGCGAAAGCCACGAATGGCAAAGCGCAGCCGGACCCAGTTCTTTCGAGCCGACCGGCCAAGAACTTGATCGTGTTTCCAATCAGCAGGGTGCCAGCGCTCTTATCGGAACAGGCAACGACCGGCCGACGCCCAGACCGGGTGGTCCGCATCAGGCAGAGCCGAGCGTGGTAGGTGCGAATCAGTCAGCGAAGAAAGATCGGAACGCAAGAGCGCGAAAGTGGCTCGAACTGTGTGCGTTCGAGCGGAAAGCAATGCCCAGGAGAGGACTTGAACCTCCACCCTGTTTCCAGGACTACCACCTCAAGGTAGCGCGTCTGCCAATTCCGCCACCTGGGCATGAGGCCCGCCGACCGATCGCTCGGGCAGTGGGGCGAAAGTATACGCCCACCCGGGCAGGAATCGAGTCCACTTTGCAAGCCATGTCAACGCCGGCAACCTAGAGTCCCAGACACAGGCCGTTCGAGCGGCCAAAAGGGAGTTGAGACCATGAGTGCAGCCGGGGTCAGCCTCGACCAGATCATCGCCATCGCCAAGGACCGGGCCGAGCAGGCCAAGGTCTTCGACAGCGTTCAGATCCAGGACGGCTGCCTTGTCTGTTTGGCCCAGGGCTCGGCCGAGCCGGCCCACTACAGGCTCACGCCGCTGGATGGCGAGCTGATCGTCTCGCTGGACATGGCCGACCGCTGGCAGAGCGAATCGATCGAGTCGACTCTCATGCACACGGGCGACAAGCTTGAGGAGCTGCTCGATGAGGAGCTCGCCGAGCTTGGGTATGAAGGCGATGAGCCGACGTACCGCCACTTTCGGAGCGACGCGATGCTCTTCGTCTTCGAGACAACCGTCCCGCTGGCGGGGCTGGATACCGCAGCAGCGGGGGAGCGGGCGGCTCAATTCCTTCTCGGATACGAGGCGTGCTTCCGGCAAATGGGCGACATGGACGCAGACGGCGACGAGGACTGATACATTTCGTGTATCACACGGATTTCTTTCACTGACTGGGGCGATCGATGCGGGTGCTGATGCTTGGCTGGGAGTTCCCGCCCTTTATCGCTGGTGGACTCGGCACCGCGTGCAACGGGCTGACGCGCGCACTGGACCGTCTCGGGCATGAGATCCTCTTCGTCCTGCCCCGGTCGGCCGACGGCATGGCCAGCGAGCGAGTCCGCATCGTCGGGCCAAACGCCATTACCGAAACCGTTGCCAAGGCATCCGCCCAGCGCAGCCAGTTCATGGAAATCTCCGCGGACCCGGAGGCAGCCCAGCCAGTTGTCGATCCGTCGGGAGTCCCGGTGCCACCGGTTGCCCCTGAATCAGCGCCCGGCTTTCGTCACACGCGTTTCGTCGCGGTGCCATCGGGCACGACGAGCCCGTACGAGAATTTCGACGCTTCCGTTGAGGGCTCGCTCGAGGTGCTCGAAGAAGGCTCCGAGGCCACGGTTGCTGCGGGCACGGTGCAGATGAGCCGCCGCCAGAAGCAGGCGCTCGCGTCGGCGGGTGTGTATGTCTCGGAAAGCGATGCCTTTGTGGCCGCGTCGCAGGATCACTACGGCGGGGACATGCTGGGCGATGCCGCCCGCTACGCGCGGTTCGTGGCGGCCCTGACCGAGGTCGAAACGTTCGACGTGATCCACGCCCACGACTGGATGACGTACGCCGCCGGCGTGGTCGCCAGCCGCCTCTCGGGCAAGCCGCTGGTCGCGCACGTGCACTCGACCGAGTTCGACCGCTCGGGTGAGAACGTCAACCAGCGGATCTACGACATCGAGCGGATGGGCATGCACTGCGCCGATCGTCTGATCGCCGTCAGCCGGCTGACCAAATCGATCTGCACTAGGCGCTACGGCGTCGAGGCCGACAAGGTGGAAGTGGTTTACAACGGCATCGACGACGATCACGTCCAGCCCGGCGCGGGCCAAACGATCGCCAGCACCGACAAAATCGTGCTCTTTCTCGGCCGCATCACGATGCAGAAGGGGCCCGAGTACTTCGTGCGTGCTGCACGCCGCGTGCTGGACAAGTACCAGGACGTCAAGTTCGTCGTGGCCGGCTCGGGCGATATGGCGGTCAAGATGATCGAGGAAGCGGCGCACCTCAACATCGGGCACAAGGTGCTCTTTACCGGGTTCCTCCGCGGCAAGGACGTCGACCGCGTCTTCCAGATGGCCGACTGCTACGTCATGCCCAGCGTCTCTGAGCCGTTTGGCATCGCGCCGCTGGAGGCGATGAAGAACGATGTGCCCGTCATCATCAGCAAGCAGTCGGGCGTCAGCGAAGTCCTCACGCACGCGCTCAAGGTTGATTTCTGGGACATCGACGACATGGCCAACAAGATCATCGCTGTCCTGCGCCACCCGCCCCTGAGCCAGACGCTGCGCCAGCACGGCCCGCTCGAATTGCGTGGGCTTTCCTGGGACGGCGCAGCAAAGCGGACAGCCAGTGTGTACGAGGCTGTCCGCAGCGTTGCGATGGTGTGATGTCGCCCGGCGTGCCGGGCCGTTGCTCGAACGATGAATCGCTCAATCGCGAACGCGTGTTATGCGCCGCCGATGACCTCTTCGGGCATCTCCTCCATCTCTTTCTGGTATTGCTCGTTCTGCTGACGCACCTCATCAGAGACGCGGTCGGCTGCGGACGGCGGCGGCGTGCTGCTGCCCCTGGTGGAGAACCAAAAATATGCACCCGCGGCCGCGAAAAGCACAACCACGATCGCGATCTTGACCCCATTGCCCTTTGAACCCTCTGCCATGGTGTGACTCCTTCGCGCTTTCATTTTGTACGCGTTGCAGATTGAATGTGTTCTTTCGCCCCTGATTTGGACAGATCGTCCGCCGGGCGTTCAGAGCGTGATTCTACCCGGAAATCGGGGCCAGATGTATGACCGGTTGGGTGTCAGCCCACGTCCCGGCGCTGGAACAGGATGACCGCCAGCGCCAGGAACGCGCCGATCTGCATCACGCTGTAGACCCCGATCCGCACCACGTGGCTCGTCGGGATGGTTCGGTTCTGCGAGACGGCGTCGAGGAGCCAGAAAAAGTGCATGTTGGGAACCACCGACCACGCCGAGAGCGCCAGAGGGTTGATCCGGGTGGGCTGGGTGAAGATGTAATCGCCTTCTCTTGGTGGTCTTT
>CAXBOF010000066.1:0-7781 GCA_963977205.1 uncultured Phycisphaera sp.
TCATGCTGACGCCGATAGTGCGCCGAACAGTGCTCGTACTTGCAACGCTTGTCGTCTCCTGGTTCTTCGGTGTGGAGAAGCCGATCGTGGGGCCGTACCTGATCCATCAGCTCCCCTACTTCCTTGTGGGGCTGCTGTTTGCTGATCTGTATCTCACCAAGTTGCGACACGAAGAGACAACGAGAGAAGCCTGGATGTGGGATCTAGCCGCATTGGCCACGCTGCTGGGTGTTTTCGTGCTCAAAATGTTGCACTTTGCGCCGACACTCGTGACGCCTTGGCTCATTCTGGCCGGGTATATCGCGGTCTTCCGGGGCGGGCTCGTCCGCCGATTCTTCGCGGCCTTGCCGATCGTCATCCTCGGCGGCATGTGCTACACGATTTATCTCTGGCACTTCGTTGTGATCGCGGGATACCGGATCGTGTATTTCAAAGTCTTTGACCCGTCGCCCACTTGGATTGACCGGACGATTTATATCGTGACGGCTTCGATCGTGGCCGTCGCTTTCAGTGCCGTGCTGTTCGTCTTGATCGAACGCCCGACGATGGACCCGAAGTGGCCCCAGAAACTCGCGGTCTTCCTAAGACTCCGCAAGCCCGAGCAGGCAAGCTCAGGTCGCTCGTCCTAAACCCGCAATCCCTCGACGACTTCCATGAACGACTCGAGCTGGTTTGGGTGGACCGCGACGATGTCTGTCTGGATCAGGTTGAGCGACTTCTTCATCTCGCGGAACGCTACCTCGTAGTCGCCTTCGATGGGCTCTTTCGGGTAGCCAAAGCACGTCGAAGCACCTGAGGTCAGCGTGAAGTCGTCCTTGGTGATGTGGAATTTCTCGCGGATGGCGTCGGTCGGTTTGCCGCGGAAGAGGTATTCGGTATCAAAGAGCGTAAAGCGTTTACGCCAGAGATACTTCGCCAGCCCAAACTGGCCCGTGTATTCGATCCAGAGGAACTGCGCTCGGCGGGCGATCCGCTCCATGCCCTTGAGTGCATCAAGCTCGCCGCCCTGCAGGTCGAGCTTGACGACATCGATCGGTCTTGCGATCGGGAGCGACTGGTCGGCAGCGATGCACTTGACCGTCAGCACCTGTGCATCCGGGTTCTTTTCCTGACGTGTGGAGGCCAGCTCTTCGTCGGCGAGGTAGCCCACGGAGGAGTACCCCTCGAGGCCACGCTCTTTGGCCCACGTGCTGTCGGATTCCACGGTAGAGCCCACAAAGAAAGACTTCTTTCCCGGCTCATCGGCAAGGGCTGCCCGGTAGAGCCTGATCCGGTCCAGATCCTCGGTATAGAAGCGGTGGTTGCCCGGGAAGGGCTCGAAGGCGAAGACGGTGCCCGTGCTGCGCTCCATCATCTTGCGTGAGAGTCGCCCCGCGCCCGAGCCGCCATCGATCGAGTCGCGGATCGGTTTGCCCGCCTTGGCGTAGACGTCGAACATTTCCTCGACGCCGCCGATGCGGAGCTGCGAGAGCAGCGGGCTCACCTCGTTCTTGACCTGCGTTCCAGGCTCTGACATACACACACCCTTTCAGTGCCCGACCTCGTCCAGTTTACCTTACCCCGCTTCACTCCACACCCCCACCGCCCATCTGCAGATCCGAGCCTCTTTGGGCTGTCGGTTGGTAGATTTGGCATATCCGAGGCCAATGGCCCCACCTATCCTTTGGCCTCATTCACGCAATCACTCGCCCCATCAAGGAGCTGAACAGATGTCCGAAGCCATCACCATGACCGACGCCGGCCTCAAGGTCCCCAACAACCCCATCATCCCCTTCATCGAAGGCGATGGCACCGGGCCGGACATCTGGAACGCTTCCGTCAAGGTCTTCGACGCCGCCGTCGCCAAGGCCTACAACGGCGACCGCAAGATCACCTGGCACGAGGTCCTCGCCGGCGAGAAGGCCCACAACCAGACGGGCGAATGGCTCCCCGCGCAAACCCTCGAGGACTTCAAGACCTATCTCGTGGGCATCAAGGGGCCGCTGACCACTCCCACCGGCGGCGGGATCCGCTCGCTCAACGTCGCGCTCCGCCAGATCCTCGACCTCTACACCTGCCTCCGCCCCGTCCGCTGGTTCGAGGGCGTGCCCAGCCCCGTCAAGCGCCCCGACCTCACCGACATGGTGATCTTCCGCGAGAACTCCGAGGACATCTACGCCGGCATCGAGTTCGAGGCGGGCACCGAGGATTGCGAGGAGTTCCGCAAGCTCCTCAAGAAGCACTTCGAGAAGCGCTACGACAAGGTCCGCTTCCCCAAGACCTCGGGCTTTGGCATCAAGCCGGTCAGCCAGAAGGGCACCGAGCGCCTCGTCAAGGCCGCCATCCAGTACGCGATCGACCACGACAAGCCCTCGGTCACGCTCGTCCACAAGGGCAACATCATGAAGTACACCGAGGGTGCATTCATGAAGTGGGGCTACGAGGTCGCGGCCAACCTGTTCGGGGCTACCCCCCTTGATGGCGGGCCCTGGCACACCATGAAGAACCCCAAGACGGGCAAGGAGATCGTCATCAAGGACGTCATCGCCGACGCCTTCCTCCAGCAGATCCTCACCCGCCCCGCCGAGTACTCCGTCGTGGCGACCATGAACCTCAACGGCGACTACATCTCCGACGCCCTGGCCGCCTGCGTGGGCGGCATCGGCATCGCCCCCGGGGCCAACATCAACTACGACACCGGGCACGCCATCTTCGAGGCCACCCACGGCACGGCCCCCAAGTACGCGGACCAGGACAAGGTCAACCCCGGATCGGTTATCCTCTCAGGCGTCCTCATGCTCGAACACATGGGCTGGCAGGAGGCCGCGGACCTGATCGTCAAGGGCCTCGAAGGCGCGATCAGCGCCAAGACAGTAACCTACGACTTCGAGCGTCAGATGGAAGGGGCGACCCTCCGCAAGTGCTCGGAGTTTGGGGATGATATTGTGAAGTGGATGTAAGTGCTACCTGATTTTGTACACATCAAGTCTGAGTATGCAAAGCAAGCCATGCGCAAGGCTATGGCTATTTCTCTAGCAAAGCACCAAGTTATATCCAAACTATCAGGAACTATTCAGCACGAAGGTAGTGAAGTCGAGTTGGTAGACATAGAAGGAAATGTCACACTTGATCACTACAAACGACTTGAGTCTCTACAAACTATCGATCACGCCAAACTACCGACAATGGATCTTGGCGATTGGGTTGCATTCTACACAAAGATCTACGATGAGATTCATAGTCAACAGGTCAAACGAATTATCGAAGTTTTGGACGAATCGACTGCGGCCAGTGGCAATGTACTACATGGAAACAACCAAGGGCTTACCGAAGATTTGTTTCTAAAAATGCTTGACATGGTTCACTTAGATTTTGACAACCCTGACCCCCTAAAGGATTTTGTTATTATCACATCACCCGAAGGGGCAAAGCGAGTTCCAAAGGATTTGGAGACAAACCCTGAGTTCGAGCGAAAACAAACCGAAATACTCTGTCGAAAACGAGAGCAATGGCGTCTTGAGTCAATTGATAAGAGACTGGCTAACTAAGACTCCAGAGCGCGGATTTGAACTTCCCTTTGCCCAACTCCTGATTTCAAAAGGGCATCGCATTATTCACATCGACTCGCATTCCCCAAATGAACAAGGGAAGGACATCGTATCGATCTCGCCAGAAGGTGAAATCTGCGGATACCAACTGAAAAAAGGGACCATTTCCAAATCTACTTGGAGAAACGAAGTCCACGGTGAGTTGGTAGAATTAGTCGAGTACCCCTGCCACCACCCTACTGTTGCCGGCGAATTATGCAGGCCTTTTTTGGTTGTTACAGGAACACTATCCGAACCTGCAGCTGCCAACCTGACAATGTTCAACATTTCTTTGAAGAAGCGAGGCATGGCCAATGTCGAGTTACTTGACAAAGGCTGGCTAGAACACAATCTCGGAACAGGGTCAATACTTACACTACTGTCTGACCCAGAGCTATTTCAAAAATTCCTTGATGCCTACTACATTGACGGGAGTGATTACTACGATCAGAAAGCCTATTCTGCACTATCAAATTTATTGTCGCGCAGAATTGGAGAGGCCAATACGGCTAATCAAAAGATTGCGGCTCTTCTCGCAGCGTTAGTTGTACTGCAAATCGCCGGCACGAGTTACTTAAACCACAATAACCATCTCGCTACAGCATTCTTATGTGCCGAATCGGCTATGCTAATATCGCAAAACTGCTTGCGTTACCAACTGCCTTACAACGCGCTCCAAAACTCCAGGCATCTGATATATGATCATTTTGAATATGCATTGAACGAACTAGCCCGCGAGGCCTTGCAGTCAGAACACATGCTAGGAGTGAAGCATGACTTAGAAAACTCGTATTTTTGGCGAGTGCGTGCAACATTAGTATGTGGAGCTATTGCATTCTTAAGTCTCTTGCATCGTCACCGACATTCAACGCCGCATCAACACGAAACTGAGCATATTAATTTAATTATTAAACACCAATTCGATCTAATAATTTGGAGTGAATCTGCGATCCCATTTTATTTCGCAATCTACATGCTACTTCGGGCTCGCCCCCAATTTACAATTATTGGAGAAAACATTCTCCTGCGGTACTTCGCTTCCGTGTCCCACAGGCTACGAGACGAGTCCACAAGGTCTCGCAGATTTGATGTCTATTTTAATGTTTTGGATGCGTTACTGGATCCACTGAACTCAGAAACGAACTCAGAAACACGGTACTCGTCTCAATCCTACACACTGTATCCATGCATTTTGTTACTTCGCAGAGCTCTTAGGCGTCAGACTTTATCCGTTTTTTGGTACGATCTATACAAAATAACATTTTTAGAGATGAAAGACATTGCTCCATACGATCTCTATTGCGAACGATCAGAATCAGGTACTCTGACTAATCATTTCTTGGCGACACCCACTTCTTGGCAGGCGTTACAAGATGAAGCCGACTCTATTTCAGCCGACAGCGTCGAGTACTTACAATGTAGTGGCAATGATCCTATAGCGTTACTGTTGATGTTGTTTAGATACCCACACAGATTTAACTCGCTACATGCCATTCTACTGGATGACATCTATGTCTAGCTCGAGGCCGATGGCCAGACAATCCACGCGACATAGCGGCAGGTGGCACTGACCCGTGCCTCTGACCCCGTCTGCGGGGTCAGTGGCACGTTGTTTGAATCCACCGCCCACTACCCCTCGAACCCCTCCCCGCCATGCCCCCCTCCCCCACCTCTATCCACATCACCCCCACCACCGACCCCGTGCACGGGCGGGTGTGGCGGCTGAGGGCGGAGCAGGTGTTGGATCACCCGGTGGAGCGGATCTTCCCGTTCTTTGCCGATGCGCACAACCTCGAGGCGATCACGCCGGCGTTTCTGCGGTTTGAGGTGCTCACGCCCCGTCCCATCGAGATGCACAGCGGGCTGATTCTGGAGTACCGCCTGCGGGTGCACCGGGTGCCGATCCGGTGGCGGACCGAGATCCGGGACTGGGACCCGCCGCGACGGTTCGTGGACACGCAGCTGGGCGGGCCTTACGCGCTCTGGCACCACACGCACACGTTCGAGCCGCTGGACGGCGGGCGGCGGACGCTCTGCCGGGATGAGGTGCTCTACCGCCCGCGCGGCTGGCTCTTGGCGGGGCTGGTCAACCGCCTCTTCGTGCAGAAGGACGTCGAGCGGATCTTCCGGTACCGGTTCGAGAAGCTCGAAGAGATCTTCCCGCCCGCGGGCTGATTCATCGCCGGCGCTTGTGCGCTGCCAATGCTCCCAGGGCAACGACCGCGAGCGATCCCGGCGCGGGGATGTTCAGGACGCCGGCCATGGTCGGGTCGGCCTGGGGCGTGCCGACGCTGGTATCGCTCGGCCCGGCCCGGAAGCGGATGGCCTCGGCGTTGGTGACGCCATAATCGGCCAGGTCGATCTCGACGGCCCACGCGATGGCAGCGCCCCCGAGCTGCGACTCGCCCGTGTTGACCTGGGTCGAGAAGTCGTAGAACAGGAACGCGCTCTCCGAGCCGCCCGAGATGACGGCGATCTCGTACGAGTCCCGGCTGTAACGCAGATCAAAGAGCACGATGTCCGGGCCCGCGCCATCGACGGCTGCGAGGTCATCGAAGTGGAGCGTGAAGTCGTTGGCGAAGGGATCGGGCCCGCTCGTCGAGCCGATGTTGAAGAGGCCCGAGTCCGGCGTGAATCCCGTGAGCGCTTCGTCGATCGTGGCGGCTCCGTGGACGAAGAAGCCGCCCGCCTCGTTGACCTCGGCGCGGTCGGCGAAGGCGTCGTCGTGGAAGGTGTAGCCGCCGTAGCTGATCTGGGCGGCTGCGGGCAAAGCTGCGGCCGCGATGGCCGCGGCGAGTGTGGATCGGAACATGCGAAGTCTCCCCCATGAAGTGTCGAAGCGTCTTGTCTTATCCGCAGGTGCCGTCTCTCACGCGACACCAATGGTGAGTGTACTGGAAATGAGTGTGAATTTGCGTCGATTGGCCGCGTTCGCGTTGGATCAAGAATGCGTGTCAGGCCAACCCCGGGGCGGGTTAGCCGGTACTATCCGGGCATGTCCTTCTCAACGCTGATTCGTGTCGCGGCGATCGCTTCGCTGCTGGTGGTGCCTCTGTCCTGTTGCGTGACGACCGGCGTCCTGGGCGCGATCACCGAAAGCGACAACGGACGCGAAACGCTCAAGCCGGCCGGCAGGACTGTGCGGATCTCTTCTGACTTCCAGACACTCGGCGGGCTGCACAGAGTTGAAGAGGTCTCGGCGATTTTCGTGCACGAGGATGGGACCCAGACCGAGCTTGGCACCTCGGTGCTCAGCAGCACGGACTGGGGGCCGGTGATCACGACGGAGGTCCTGACGAAGTACGGCATCCCGCTGACGGATGGTCAGAAGGACGCGGAGATCCGCATCAACGTCGCGCCGATCAATGGTTCGCCGCCACCCGGCGCCGATGGCGAGCTGCGCGTCACGGGGCGAGTGCGTTTGCCGTACGTGCCCGCCGGTTCCAAGGACGAATTCATGGAGAAGGTGCAGAGGTTTCAGCACACTTCACCTGTGCGGATCGGCGGCGAGGGCATCGCGCCAACGCCGTCCGAGCGCGCGGGCGAGCTCGTGGGCACGTTGATCCTTGGGCTGGGCGGTTTCTTTGTGCTGCTCTCGATCGTCAATGTGTTCTGGCCAAAGCCAGCGGGCGATCCGCGGACGGATGATGAGTTGGTCGCCGTCGGCCGATCGGGCGAAGCGCTGCCAAAGGGGGTGGCATCATGAGCCGCTTGCAGACCAAATCGGCTGACCCCTTGCGCGAGAAGGATGTCCGGATCGACTGGATCATCGGCGCACTCAACAGAATCATCGCGACATTCGATCAGCCCGTCAGGTGCGGCAACTCGGCCTGCGGCAAGACGTACACGCCACGCGAGGGTTTGAATCTTGAGAGCATGATGCTCTGCTGCCCACATTGCAAAGGTGGTGAGGAGCAGCCGGGCGGCATCTCGATCGCGTGGGCGGGCGAGGGCTTGACCTGCGGCCGATGCAAACGACGGGTGCCTGTCAAGGTCGAGTTTTTCTACAAGAATGCCGGGTTCCTGTTCTTCCGATGGACAGACGAAGTAGGCGGTGCGCGTTGCCGCAAGTGCATCGATGGCGACTTCTGGGAAGGCGTGATTATCAGCGGCCTCTTCGGCTGGTTCGGGATCGTCTCGCTCCTGCTCAACCCATTCCTACTCGGGATCAACTGCATCCGGTATCTGCGCACGATCGGAATGAAAGAGACTCTG
>CAXBOF010000067.1:0-7760 GCA_963977205.1 uncultured Phycisphaera sp.
GAGCTTCGAGAAATCCGCGTGCGGCAGGCGTTCCTTGAGCTGCTGCATGCCCGCAGCCGTCACGCGACCGTTCTGCACGAACTCGGGATCCTGCATCACGTTGTCCGGGAACAGTTCGCCCTGCTCGATCTTGAACCCGAAGACCTGTTCGAGCTTGAAAACGATGTCGAGGTAGTCGATCGACTCGGCCCCCAGGTCGCTCGTCAGCGTCGCCTCGGGCGTCACCTCGTCCTCGTCGACCGCGAGCGCATCTACAAGCACGTCCCGGACCTTGGCGAAAATCTCGTCGTGTGTCATCTGCTGGTTGCCTCGTAAAAATCGGGAGAGAGTGAGTCTAGCGGCCCGCGACCGGTTCGGTTTGAACCATGCCGGCCTCCACTGTAATCGGTCTGGCAACCGACAGACGCATCGGACGAAGCGTAAAGCGACCCGAACAGGCGATCGACTCAACGCCCTCACCAGCCGCCGGCCTCACGGTAGCTCGGCCCTTGACATCAAGGCTTCCATCGTCGAGCCGCTTCATCAGCGTGATCTCGGTGGTCATTACATCGCCGGGCCGGACAAACATGCCGTATTTCAGCGCCCGCACCCGCCCGAGCACAAGCCGGCTGATTTCAGGCTGATCGAGCTGCCGGGCCGTCTGGACGAGCGCCTCAACCATGAACACCCCCGGCAGCACCGGGAACGTCGGAAAGTGGTCCTGGAGGTATTCCTCGCTCATGCTGACCAGTTTCGTCGCCACCACCCGGCTCTCGGTGCGCTCCAGAACGCGGTCGATCAGTCGGAAGTGCATGGGCAGCGGGCTCCGTCAGAGGGCGTGAACGGACTAGGGTAGGACCAACGTGGAAGCCGAGGTCGACATCGCGATCTGCCTGAGGCAGTGGGACTTCTCCGAAACGAGTCAGACGGCGGCCCTGCTCTGCCGGAGGCTCGGTCTCGTGCGCGTCCTGGGAAAGGGCACCAAAAGGCCCGATCCCCGGTTCAGCGGCGGGCTCGAAATCGGCACACTCGGCGAAGCGGTCATCGTTCCTAAGAATTCCTCAAACCTCGCCACGCTCGGCGGCTGGGATCTTCGCGAGACCTTCCGCAATTCGAGGTCCGATCTCCAAGGCTACTACGCCGCCATGTTCGCACTCGAGGTCGCCCAGAACATGCTCCCCGAGGGCGAGCCCCACCCGATCGTCTTCGATGCGCTCAGCGCGCTCCTGGCAAGGTCTACAGAAGAACCCTGGCAGATCGCCGTCACGGACTACCTCTGGCGTGTGTTGGGCGACACGGGCTATCAGCCCAGCACCGAGGGCTATACCGAAGGGCCGTGTGTCTTTTCGCCAAGGCTCGGCTCACTGCTATCGCCCGGTCGCGTCACCCGATCGGACGCCGCATGGTCCGTTCTGGATACCACTGCAGCAGCTCTTGGCGAACTCGAAGCTCAGGGCACTGCCCAGGGTCTGGATATCGAGCAGGCCGAGCGCGTCGGGCGTCTACTGGCCTGGTACGTCCGGGAACTCGCAGAGCGAGAACTCTCCACACTCAGGCTTCTCTTCGGCGAAACAACACCCAAACCCCTGTTTCCACACGAATAACCCCTCGCTGATCGTCTCGGACCTGAAGTGAACGTTCGGGTATGACGACAACCCCCGTAGACATTCACAGAAGCGAGGAGCCGGCGCCGTCATTGGCCCGCCGGAGGGGATATGGATCACGATCTGCTCGAAGAAGTTCTCAGTTGTCCGACTCTCCCGAGTCTGCCGGCGGTCGCTCTCGAGGTCATCGAGCTGACGCGCGATGTCAACGTCGAGATGGACAAGCTCGCTGCGACAATCCAGAACGATCAGGGGCTCTCGGCCAAAGTTCTCAAAACCGTCAACTCGAGCTACTACGGCCTCCGCAAAAAATGCGGCACCATCAAGCAGGCCATCGTCGTGCTCGGCCTCTCGACCGTCAAAAGCCTGACGCTCGGCTTCTCGCTCGTCTCAAGCGTCGACCTCAAAGACAAAGAAGGCTTCGATCACAACGAATACTGGCGCCGTGGCCTCTTCACCGCCGTCGCAGCTCGTGAGATCGCCAAGATCGGATGCCCCGATTTCCAGGACGAAGCCTTCCTCGGCGGCCTGCTCCAGGACGTCGGCATGGTCGCGCTCTACGAGACACTCGGCGAACGCTATGTCCGCGTTCTTGAACAAATCGGCGGCGACCACCGCAAGCTCGCAGGCTTCGAGTCCGCCGAATTCGAACTCCAGCACACCGACATCGGCGCCATGATGGCAACACGCTGGAAGCTCCCCGAAGAGCTCATCCAGCCCGTCAAGTATCACGAACGCCCCAGCGCCGGCCCCAGCGGCGACATGGGCCTGCTCGTCCGAGCCGTCGGGCTTGGCAATATTGTCGCCGAGGCACTCACCTCCGACGATGCCCAGGCCGCGATGCGGCGCTACTACAAACGAGCCAAGGAATGGTTCAACCTCACCGATCAGCAGTCTGATGAGATCTTCAAAGCCGTCACCACAGGCACCAAAGAGATGGCAAAGCTCTTTGATGTCGACGCGGGGCAGCTCCCCGATACCGATCAACTCGTCAAAGATGCACGCGATCAAGCGATGAGGATGGCCGTCGAAACGCCCGCACAGCCGACCGGCGGCGAGGGGCTCGACGATCTCATCCTCGATTCGCCGAAATTCGACCAGGACACAGGCCTGCTCAACAGCGCAACGTTCGATGCCGTTCTCAAACGGTCATTCGAGCAAGCCGTTACGACAAATGATGCGGTGACTCTCGTCAGAGTCAGTTTCGAGCGAGAGACGGGAGAAACACCTCGGCGACCGCTCGAACTCCGCAAGCTTGTCTCCGGCGCCACAGCCGTCCTCCGCAAGCATTTCGGTGACAGCGGCGGCTTCATCGCAAGGCTCGACACCGAGTCCTTTGCGGTTCTCGTTCCAAGCAACTCCCGCGTCGTCGTCACGCGCACAGCCGAGGCTTTCCGTCTCGAATTCGAACAGGCATGTCTCGACTGGCAGATCTCGGGCAAAACCCATGTCGGCATCGCGTATTACGACCACACGACCACGGGCGTCTACGCACGCGTCGAGCAGCTCAACGCAGCGGCGGCCCGTGCCATGAAGGCATCCGCACAGAGCGGCGGCAACTGCATCAAGGTCTTCACGCCAAAGAAGGCGGCCTGAGCACGCCAACCGTCCTCGGTGAGAATGGGAACGCCTCGTACACCTCGCGCAGATCATCAAGCGTCACCGCGCGGATCCGCTCGAGTTCCTCGTCAAGCGTCCGGTACTCCCCCAGCAGCGTCCACTGCCGACCAAGCCGCTGCATCCGGTCCGCCGGCCGCTCCGCGCCGATCGTAAAGCTCGTGGCAAACTTGCCCGAGAGCCGGTCCAGATCGTCCTGAGTGAGCGTCGAAAGAACGCCCTTGATCTCATTGTCAACGACCCGCTCGATCTCTTCGATGCGGTCCGGATCGCCCGAGGCGTAGATGTAGTACTCGCCCACGCCGTCGTGCGCCTCGAAGGCCGCCTGAGCCTCCTCGGCAAGCCCGTTCTCAATAAGCGCCCAGTGCAATCTGCTGTTGTCGGCCGCCCCGAGGATCTGCGTCAGAATCGTGGCCGCGTACCGCCGGTTGTCCTGGGCCGAGGGGCCCGGCGAGAGCATGAGCATGTACGCGCGACCGAACTTGTCATCAGAGAGCTCGATCCGCTGGTCCTTGGTGCCCGGGGCCGTGTTGTCCCGGGTCACACCCGTCCGGTGCCACGAGCCGCACAGCTTCTCAACAAGCCCGCACGCTCGATCAAAGTCGATGTTGCCCGCCAGCGACACAACGGTGTTGTCCGCCGAGTATCGCTCGTCGAAGTAGCCCTGCATCTGATCCCGCCCGAGCGACTTGATCGTGTCGTTCGTCCCCAGCACGCGATGCCCGAGGGTGTGCCCGACAAAGTGTTTCTCAGCCAGATCCTCGTACAAGACCCAGAAGGGGTTGTCCTTGTACATCGCGATCTCTTCGAGGATCACGCCCTTCTCGGTGTCGAAATCTTCCTGGCGCAGCGCCGGGCGGAGCATGTCGCCCAGCAGTTCCGTCACGGTGTCAGCAAACTCGGGCAGCACGTGCGCGTAAAAGCACGTCACCTCGTGGCTCGTGTACGCGTTATTACGCGCGCCGATGTCATCAAACGCCTGATTCAATTGGGCCGCCGACCGATTGGACGTGCCCTTGAACATCATGTGCTCAAGAAAGTGGCTCACGCCCATCAACGGCGTCGGCTCATCGCGCGCCCCGGTCTTGACGAAAAAGCCAACCGCAGCGCTATGTGCGTTCGGGTCCGGCTCGGCGATGATGGTCAGCCCGTTCTCGAGTGTGTGCTGTTTGAACATGAACCCATGCTAGTCGAGAAAAGCCCCGTTCAGTGGGCCTCCTCAGGGGCACGGGTGCAAAGGGCCGCCCTGATCGCCCGGACCACCGTTTCCGGTTCCCGCGCCGAGCACACCGCCGACGACACCGCCACGCCTTTGCACCCGACTTCGCCGAGCTTCTTCGCCTCATCAACACCGATCCCGCTGATTGCCAGATAGGGCTTTCCAGCAAGCATCTCGTCCGCCTCGAATGCCCGGATCAGATCCAAGCCCCCAAGCCCAGGCTTGGGCTTGGTCGAACTGGCAAAGATCGGCCCGACACCAACCATGTCCGCGCTCGCATCGAACGCCCGCCGGGCTTCCCGGACACTCGACGTGGTAACGCCCACAAGCCGATGGGGCCCGACGATGCTCCGGGCTTCATTTGGCGCCAGATCGGTCTGACCGAGGTGGACACCATCGGCCTGCGCCAACGCCGCGATATCCGGGCGATCGTTGACAATCACGCGAACACCAGCTTGGCGCGTAAGTGTCACGAGCCACCGCACCCGATCGAGCAGTTCAGAGTCGGCCAGATTCTTTTCTCGCAGCTGAATGCCATCGGCCCCGCCTTGGATCGCAAGCTCCGCCACGCGCTGCCACGGGTGGTGCTCACAGAGCGACTCGGTCAGCAGCACACACACCCGCATGTACGGGTCGGGCCTTGCAAGCCTTGGGAGCAACAGCCGTTCAAGCTCGTACGTCTCGTACCGCAGCCTCTCGACCTGCACCGCAGCGGCGGGGGACTCAAGCTTCAGGCATTCCTCGATTGCACGGAGTGCTTCGCCCAGCCGAGACCCAGCAGCCGAAGCGAGCGAAACGACGTCGGCCCGCTTGGTCTCCGTTGAAACGGAGATCGTTGTCCCCACATCGCCCGGCGTATCGCGTTCAATCACCAGCGAAACCTTCGAGCCGATGGCGCTCTCGATCGCCGACGTCAAGCCGTGCCTGATCGTCTTGGCCCGCCTTGCGATCGATTCGTCATCGAGCCAGAAGCGGGCCAGATCTTCGAGCAACCGGAGCGCCTCGCGGGCTCGGTTGGCGTTGGCGTCGATGATCCGTCGTGGGCTTCGCATCGATCGATCGTACGTCCCGGCTGGCCTTGACCGCCTGACTGTGACACAATGCAGCCGATGGCGGACATTTACGAACTCGAACCCGAAGTGCCCACACCCGACCTGCCCGGGACAGTTGTCCTGCGCCCCTCGTACTCCGAGGCAGCCGATGCCCTCGCGGCGGATCTCTACTTTCACGCAGCCAACTGCGTGCGATCCTTCGGCGACTTCCATATCGCCCTGCCCGGGGGCCAGTCACCCGTCACCCTCTACAACACGCTCCTGATCGATCCCGCCTACCGCGACATGCCCTGGAAACGAACCCACATCTGGCTCGTTAGCGATACCGCCTCAAGCGATACCGCCGAGCTCATCCGCGATCTGCTCGTCGTTCATGGCGACGTGCCCCGCGATCAGTTCCACCCGATGGACCTTTCCAAATCTGACGCTGACCGCGCGTACGCCAAAGAGCTCCGCGACCACCTCGGCTGGCGCGAGAAGGGCCACGACCGACTCGACTATGTCCTGCTCGGTCTGGGAGCCGACGGCTCAACCGCGGGCTATTCGAGCCAGAACCCGGTGCCCGACGCAGAAGATCATCTCACGCATCTCACCAATTCAGCGCAAGAACGCACGCTCTCACTCTCGATGCGTCTGATCAACGCGTCGCGACTTGTGACGATCCTCGCCACCGGCGCTGACAAGCAGCCGGGCCTTGAAATCGCGATGAAGCGAGACAAATCCAATCCCATCGGGCACATCCAGCCCGTCGGCGGCGTGCTCCGCTGGTACATCGATGAGCCCGCATGCTCGGGCATTGAGGCCACGCAATGAAACTCTCGCATGAGCCCAATGAACGCGTCGGCTTCAAGGTCCACTACGAGGACGATCATCTCGCCCTCGTCGAGAAACCGCCCGGACTCGTCACCACACCCGGCAAGGGGCACGAGTACGACTCGCTGCTCAACGGCCTCTTCGCCCGCTACGGCCAGACACTCCAGGATGTCGGCGCCGATCGGGACTACGGCCTGCTCCAACGCCTCGACCGCGATGCCAGCGGCCTGCTCATCGTCGCGCTCTCGCCAAAGTCATGGGAAGCCCTCCGCGAGTCATTTCGGCAGCGAACGGTCCGCAAGTTCTACTGGGCGGTCACTCGCTCAACCCCGAATCAGCCCAAGGGTGTGATCAACCGCCCGATCGAGGAGCACCTCACCAAGCGCGACGACCTCTGGGTCGAGGGCGTCAAGGCGTTCTACGCTCGAGTCAAACTTGGCAAAATCTCCGCCCGAGGCAAGCCATCCATGACCGTCTACCGCGTGCTGCAGCGCTCGGAGCACGGCGCGTTTCTCGAATGCCGAGCGATGACCGGACGTTTGCATCAGGTCCGTGTCCATCTGGATTCCATCGGCTGTTCGATTCTGGGCGATCGTTTCTACGGCCCACGCGCTTCGCGCGGGGCTGCCCCGAGGCTCATGCTCCACGCCCACCGTGTCGCGTTCACACACCCGATCACGGGCGATGAAGTCGATGTCTCTTCCCGCTGCCCGCGTGACATCGCCCGCGTTTTGCGGCAACTGGGCATGACCAAGCCGGGCGTCTTCGACTCCAAAGGTCCCTCACCCGATGACAATGAGGCTGCTGGCGATCCCGTCGGCCAGGAGTAGGCCCTCTTCGGTCAGTGTCCACCGATCCTCGCCCCGCACCAGTCGACCAAGGTGCGTCTGCATCGCGGCCTCGTGATCGAGCCTCGACGCGGCCTCTGCATCCATCGCAGCAAGCTCTCTGAGCAAGCCCTCGCCGTCTACGCCCTCGCGGAGGCGCAACCCGGTCATGAACTTCTCCTGGATCAGCCTGATCGGGTCGGGCCCCTCGTGATCGACGATCTCGGAGAAGCCCCCGTCGCTGCGCATGAGGTAGCTCTCAAGCCTGGGCACGTTCTTGTAGCGATGCCCGGCGATGTGCGCCGAGGCCGAGGGACCAGCCGCGAGCCACTGCTCCTGACGCCAGTACGCCAGGTTGTGCCGACACTCGGCGCCGGGTTTGGCGTAGTTGCTCACCTCGTAGCGATCCAGGCCCGCCGCCTTTGTGCGCTCGCCGACGAGTTCGAACATCTCGATCTCGAGCTCTTCCGGGCAGCGTTCAAACTGGCCCATCTCGAGGCGTTTGGTCATCGCGGTGTTGGGCTCGTAGGTGAGCTCGTAGCAGGAGACGTGCTCGATCGGGAGCGCAAGAGCTGTATCGAGATCGCGCGCGAGATCCTCGATCGTTTGCCCGGGGAACGAGTCCAGCTCTTCAACCTCATAGCGTAAC